>NZ_JAOBZT010000090.1:0-15091 GCF_029839005.1 Stenotrophomonas sp. GD03958
TCCGGTTGCGGGGGCGTGAGCGCCATGGGCCCGAGGCATGCCTCGGGCGGGTTGGGCAGGACGCCCAACCCCGGTCTTGCCGTGTGCGCAGGACAGCGCAGACGAGCAAGGCGCGACCGAGCCCCCATGGGTGAGGGCGCTTCGCTTGCGAAGCATTGCTTCGCAAGCGCCCGAACGCCCAGCCGCCAGCGGCTGGGCCGGACTGGGGATTCACGGCGTCCCCCGCAACCGGACCCACCCCGCCTCCCTACAGTAACCCCGCTGTTGCTGTTGCTGTTGCTGTTGCCTCCAGCAGGTGCAGGGCTGCAAGCCCTGCCAAACACCCCCCTTACTTCAAACGCAGCAGCAGGCTGCCGCCCGCACACACCACCGCCAGCCAGGCCACGCCGTGCCATCCCCATTGCGCCAGCGCCAGGCTGCCCAGCGCACCGCCGGCGGCCATGCCGATGAACATGCCGGTGAACAACAGCGCATTGAGCCGGCTGCGTGCCGGCGGTACCAGGCCATAGACCAGGGTCTGGTGCGCCACCAGCGCCGACTGGAAGCCGAAGTCGAACAGCAGCGCACTCACCACCAGCAACGGCAGCAGCGCGGCGGCCGGCAACCAGGCTTCGGCCAGCAGCAGGCCGAAGCCCAGCAGCGCCACCGCAATCGCCAGCCGTGCCACCGCATGGCACCCCAGTCGATCAGCAAAACGGCCAGCAAACGGCGCGGCCAGTGCACCGGCCGCACCCGCAATACCAAACGCACCCGCCGCCGCACTACCCAGCCCCAGGCGGGCATGCAGCATCAGCGCCAGGGTCGACCAGAACGCGCTGAATCCCACGGCCAGCAGCGACTGGCTGGCCACTGCACGACGCAGCTGCGGCTGCTCGCGCCACAACGCCAACAACGAACCCAACAACGCCGGATAGCGCAGCGTGCTGGTCGGCGCGAAGCGCGGCAGCGCAAGCGCCATCACCGCGCCCATCGCCGCCACCGATACCGCCGCCAGCACGAACTGCGTGCGCCAACCCCACGCTTCAGCCACCACGCCACTCACCACCCGCGACAACAGGATGCCGAGCAGCAGGCCGGTCATCACCCGGCCGACGATCTGGCCGCGCTGCGCGTCCGGCGCCAGCACCGCCGCTGCGGGCACGATGTCCTGCGCCAGCGTGGCCGTCAGCCCGACAAGCAGGCTGGCCACCAGCAGGCCCGGCAGCTGCCCGGCCATTGCTGCTGCGCCCAGGGCGAGCGCCAGCAGCGCGGACTTCAACAGGATCAGTTGGCGGCGGTCAAAGCGATCGCCCAGCGGCGCCAGCAGCAGGATGCCCAGTGCATAGCCGAGCTGGGTCAGGGTCGGTACCAGGCCGGCGGCGCGCTCGCCTGCGCCGAGGTCCTGGGCGATCAGGCCCAGCATCGGCTGGCTGTAGTAGAGGGAGGCGACCGAGAAGCCGGCGCCGGCCGCCATTGCCAGCACCAGCGGGGTGGAGGGCGCGGTCGCGGGTGCGGCGACGGATAGCGAAGGGGTAGACATTGGGGGGTCCGGTGAAAGAAGTGGACGTATCCTGACCGTATTCGCCAAACGTCTGTAGTAGGCTTCTGCACATACACTTCATACGTGATACGCATGAATGACCTCGCAACCGGTGCGGATCGCCTGGATCTGCTGCGCACCTTCCTGCGCATCGTGGATGCGGGCAGCCTGTCTGCCGCGGCCCTGCAGCTGGGCACCACCCAGCCGACGATCAGCCGACGCCTGCAGGCACTGGAGCGGCAGCTCGGCCTGCGCCTGCTGCAGCGCTCCACCCACGGCCTGCAACTGACCGAGGACGGCCTGCGCTGCCAGCGTCATGCACAACGCGTGGTCGACGAATGGGAGTCGCTGCAGGCCGAACTGAACGGCGAACCGGAAACGCTGCGCGGACGCCTGCGGGTGATGGTGCCGCATGCCTTTGGCCAGGCGCAGCTGCTACCGACCATGCTCGCGTTCCTCGCCCAGCACCCACAGCTGAGCCTGGAGTGGATCCTGGAAGATCGTCGCCCGGATTTCATCGCCGAAGGCATCGACTGCGCGGTGCGGGTGGGACCGGTCGACGAACCGCGCATGGTGGCACTGCCGCTGGCCGAAGTGCCGCGCATCGTCGTGGCGGCGCCCTCGCTGGTGCAGTCCACCGCGATCAGCACACCAGAACAGGCGCAGGCACTGCCATGGATCTCGCTGGTCACCTACTACCGCGAACGCCTGCTGCTGCATGACGCGCAGGGGCGCGCGCATACCCTTTCGATCAGCCCGCGCCTGCTCAGCGACAACCTGTTCGTGGTGCAGCAGGCTGCACGCGCCGGGTTGGGCGCAGCGGTGGTCTCGGCTTGGCTGGTGGCCGACGACCTCGCCCAAGGGCGTCTGGTGCAGCTGCTGCCGGACTGGCAGGCGCCGGCACTGCCGGTGCATGTCGTGTTTCCTGCCGCGCGCCAGCAGCCGCCGCGGCTGCGCGCCTTCATCGATGCGATGAAGGCCGCACTGCCGCAGCTGCACGGCATGCGGCCGGCGCCGCGCTAGGTCACCGGCCGCCTCATCCACGCATGGCGTGGATCTACTGCTGATCGCGGGTATGGATGCCCGAACGGCAACCGGTAGATCCACGCCATGCGTGGATTCCGCCCCGCCCCACCCTCAATTGGCCTTCGCCGCCTCGGCATTCCACGCCGCCACCCTGGCCTTGGTATCAGCCAACATCCTGTCCAGCGCAGCGCGGTCATACACGCTGCCACGCAGGATCACGCTGTCGATCTTCTCGGTGGCGGCGATGTCCTGCAGCGGGTTGGCGGTCAGCAGCACCAGATCGGCCGCCTTGCCCTGTGCAACACCACCGTAACGGTCCATCTGGCCGAACCAGGCCGGGCCGGAACGGGTTGCGGCCGACAGCGCCTGCGGTGCGCTCAGGCCCTCCTTCACGAACAGCTGCAGCTCCTGGTGCAGGGCGATGCCTGGGAAGTTGAACGAGTTGAGGAAGCCCGCATCGGTACCGGCGATGATCGTCACGCCGGCCTCCTGCAGCATCGGCAGCACTGCGGCCACCTGGTGGTACTGCGCGTGGCGCGCTTCGATCTGCGCCGGCGTGGCCTTCGCCGCGCGGTCCACGCGCCACTGGTAGGTCGCGCGCAGGCCAGGGCCGATGTAGGCCAGGTACGGATCTGTGGCGTGGTCATCCTGATCTAGGAAGTCGAGGATGCGGCCACCGTTGAGGGTCGGGGTCACGAACACGCCGCGCTTGGCGAAGTCACGGTAGGCGTGCATCGCGGTGTCACGGTCGAAGCTGGCGTCGAGGCGGCGATTGGCTTCGGCGCGGTCGATGCGGCCGGCGCCGAAGTCGGCGGCGATCTGCGCTTCATCCTTGCTGCCGGCCTTGAATGCGTAGTCCAGATGCTCGATCGACGCCAAGCCGGCATCGACCGCCTGCTCCACGGTCAGCGCCATTGGAATGTGGCCCGAGGCCTTGAAGCCGGCCTTTCGCGCCGCACTGGCCGAGTACAGGAACAGTTCCGGCTTCAGCGTACTGTCGGTGATCTTCACGAAATCGACCTTGTCGTGCTGCAGGCGGGTAATCGCCTTGTCGGCGTCGGCCTCGCTGCCCACTTCGATCGTGCCCTTCCAGACCGGCTTGATGCCTTCGATCTTCGCGCCCGAACTGAGCAGGCGTGGGCCGAACAGCGTGCCCTTGGCGATTTCGCCACGCCACTGCAGCACCTGCTCGGGCAGATCGCCGGAACAGTCGCGCACGGTGGTGATGCCGTGCGCGATGTACAGCGGCAGCAGTGCCTTGTTCTCTTCGATCAGCGCCGGGCCACCACCGAAGTGCACGTGCATGTCCCACAGGCCCGGAATGAGGTACTTGCCCTTGGCATCGATCTGGCGGGCCGCGCTCCACTGGCTGCGCAGCTGCGCATCTGGACCGACGGCGACGATGTCCTCGCCGCGGATCACCACGCTCTGCCCGGCCAGGGTGCTGGCGTGCTCGACATCGACCACGGTGGCATTGCGGATCAGCAGGTCGGCGCGCTCGGCGGCAGACGCCGACAGAGGTGCTACCGCAAGGAGGATGGCAAGGGACAACGGACGGGAACGGAACATGGACAGCATCCTGATGGGCACGCCCAGCGTGCGGGTGGAAGGGGTTTGCATTCAGCGGAGCGCGCCGTGCTGGCGCAGCAGGGTCTCAATTCCGGCATAGCCGCGCTGGCGTGCGTGCGTCAGCGGCGTCACGCCATCGCCGTCGGCAAGCTCCGGGTCGGCACCTGCCTCCAGCAGTAGCTGCACGATCTGCACGTGGCGCGCACCGCCATCGCCGAGCAGGATCGCTTCCAGCAGCGCGGTCCAGTGCAGGCGGTTGACATGATCCACCGCCACACCGGCCCGCAGCAGCGTGCGCACAGTGGCGACGTGACCGCGCTCGGCGGCCGGAATCAGCGCGGTGCCGCCATAGCGGTTGGTGCTGCGCAGATCGGCGCCATGCGCCAGGGTCATCGCCAGGATCTCGTCCAGGCCCCGCGCGCCGGCGTACAGGTAGGCGCTGTCCTGCAACGCATCCTTGGCATTGACGTCTGCCCCGGCTTCGATCAGCTCGCGCGCGGCCTCCACGTTGTTGCCGTGCGTGGCCAGCAGCAGCGCGGTGCGGCCCTGGCCATCGCGCGCCTCCAGCGTGGCGCCCTCCTCGATCGCCTGTCGCACCGCATCGGCGTCGCCGCGGCTGGCAGCATCCCGCAGGCGCGCGTCTGCGTCGGCCCGGGACGTGGCGGTGCAGGCGGGGGTGACCATGGCCAGCAGGCACAACAGCAGCACGCGCGTGAAGGGCGCAGGCCAGCCAGCGGAATGATGAACGCGCATGACAGTGTCTCCTCGTGTCCGTCGCCACGGAACGCCGTGCGACGGTAGCAACAGCCGCGCATTGCCGGCCCCTGCCCTGCATGGTAGAAGTCGGCCTGGGTATCCAGAAGTGAAATGTTCAAATGCAAGACAGTGCCAAATCGAATAGAACCCTGTTCGAACTGGACCTGCTGCGGGCGCTGGTGATGGTGGCCGACTGCGGCAGCTTCACCACGGCGGCCACGCGCCTGCATTCGACCCAGTCCACGGTCAGCCAGAAGGTGCGCCGGCTGGAGGAACTGGCCGGGCATCGCCTGCTCGAACGCGGCCATCGCGACGTGCACCCCACCGATGCCGGCCACACCCTGCTCGGCTATGCGCGGCGCATGCTCGACCTGAACGAGGAAATGGCACAGGCGCTGGCCGGCGCGACGGTGGAAACCGCGGTCCGCATCGGCGTACCGGAGGACTTCGTCAACCCGCAGACCACTCGCATGCTGGCCACCTTCAGCCGCCGCCACCCGCAGGTGAAGCTGGAGATCAGCAGCGGCCTCAGCCGTGACCTGGCGCAGGGCTTCGACCACGGCGAGTTGGACCTGGTGCTGGTCAAACAACGCCGCAACAGCCGCCAGGCGGTGCATTGCCGGCGCGAGCCGATGCACTGGATCGACAGCCTGCGCAGCAGCTGCCTGCAGCAGGACCCGCTGCCGCTGGTCACCTTCCCGCCGCGAGGGCTGTACCGCGACGAGATGATCCACGCCGTGGAAGCCTTGGGCCTGCGTTGGCGCATTGCCTTCACCAGTTCGTCGCTGAGTGGCATCCAGGGCGCGGTGGCCGATGGCATCGGCATCAGCCTGCTGCCACGCCGCGCGGTCAGCCGCGAGCACCGCATCATCGATGGAGAGCGCGAGCTGCCGGTGATCGACAACTACGAGATCGGCCTGCTACATCGCGCGGACGCCGATGATGCCGTGCGCGCACTGGCCAGCGAGCTGTGGCGGCAGGTACAGCGCGAACCGGACTGACCACAGTAGATCCACGCCATGCGTGGATGCCTTTCGCGCATCACGCATCGAAACATGGTCACTCCGGCCGTACGACGGGCAACAATCGCCTCGTAGAGTGCCTGTTGTTTCCGTGCTCCACGGCGCCTTGGCATGTCCGACCAATTCCCCACCCGTTTCGATCCCCTGCCTGCTGCACTGCAGACGCATCTGCAGCACCAGCGCTCGCTGATCGCCGCGCGCGTGGCCGCCAGCTTCCCGACGTTGCCGGTGCAATGGCCCCTGGCCCCCAGCACATTGCAGCGCGTGGTCGATGCCGAGCTGATCGACCGCGCCGACTGCGATGGCTGGGAAGCACTGGGCGTGGCATTCGGTGACACTCTGGCCCAGCGCGTGCCGGGCCTGACCTGGATGCAGGTGACCGATGCCTGGGGCATCGACGCGGTGCTGCGCTATGCCGACAGCAGCCTGCAGATCGGCGCCAGCACCCTGCTGCTCAAGCGCGTGGAGCAGGGCGAGATCATCGACATCGCCCACCTGCTTGCGTGGCTGGAAGAGTTCGTCGCTACCCGCGCTGACGATTACGCCTGAAAAGCAGCCGAGCATGGCTCGGCACTACAAGGGTCTGGCGAGGCGTGGATCTACAGCCAGCGGCCGTCAACCACCACGCGGCGCTCCACCGGCACCCCGGCCACGGCGGCCGGGCCGTGGTCGGCACGCACGGCCACGAAGGTCGCCGGCCGGCCTTCGGCAATGCCATGCTGCGGCAGGCCGATCACCTGCGAGGCGTGGGTGGTGACCATGTCCAGCGCCAGCATCAGGTCGGCATCGGTGTAGAACCCGGAACGGTAGCCCAGCAACATCGCGCGCTGCAGCAGGTCCCCATTGCCATACGGCCACCAGCAGTCGCGGATGTTGTCGTTGCCTGCGAACACGCGCACACCGGCATCATGCAGCGCGCGCAGCGGCGGGAACGGATGATCGCCCGGCGCGTTGCTCATGATCGCCACACCCGCCGTGGCCAGTGCTTCGCCCACCTGCAGCGCGCGCGCCAGCGGCACTTCGCCCAGCGAATAGGCATGGCTGACCGCAACCCGCCCCTGCAGGCCGGCGGCCCGCGTCCGCGCTGCAATGCGCAGCAGCTGCGCCAGGCCGGTTTCGCCGGGCTCGTGCAGATGGATGTCCAGCTGCACGCCGTAGCGCTCGGCCAGGCCGAACAGCAGCGCCAATTGGCCTTCGGCATCACCATCGAGCGTGGTCGGGTCGATGCCGCCGAGCACCTCCACGCCCGCAGCAAGCGCCTGCTCCAGCACGGCGGCGGTGCCGGGACAGGAGATCACCCCGGCCTGCGGAAACGCCACCAGCTGGATCCGCATGATGTCGGCGCAGCGCAGCGCCGCCTCGCGCACTGCTTCGAGATGGCCGAGACCGGTGCTGGCGTCGATATCGACATGGCAGCGCATCGCCACGGTACCGAAAGCACTGCATTGGCGGATCAGCGCCTCGGCACGGTCCACCATCGGTGCCGCATCCGCCACCGCCGCCTTCTCCACCGCCAGCCGCTCACGCAGGCTGTTCACCGGCTGGTGCGGGTGCCAACGGTCGCCGACAAAGCTCTTGTCGAGGTGAATGTGGCCGTCGACCAGCCCGGGCAGCACCGCGAAGCCCTGCAGGTCGACGCATTCCGCTCCGTCATCCGGCGCGGTCTCGCCATTGAGCCCGCTGATGCGACCATCACGGATATGGAAATGCAGTGGCGCACCGTCGCGGTCGACACCGCCATGGACGAACTGGAGGGTCATCGGGAACTCCCGGGATGCCAAGAATGGCGCCATCGTGCGCCTCGCCGCAGCCATCGGCCAACGAAATATCTGGATGGCACGCATTCATCAGAGCGATGACTGCCCTGCGACAACCGGTCGCAGCCACGCCGTGCACACCCCTGAACGGGTAACATGGGCGCCTGTTTCCGCTGTGATGCCGCATGGGCCCGTCCGACCGCCACGATCGTCTCCGCCGCTGGCAGGCCGCCTCCCTGCTTGCCGCCGCCCCGATCGCCAGCCTGTCCGCCACCGATGCAGCGGCTGCCGCGCCGCTGCATTCACCGCCGGGCCAGCAGCGCATTGCCCCGGCTGCACTGGTCGAGCGCCTGCACCAGCGCGTGCTGTCCGGGCAGAGCGCCACTGCCACGCTGGAACACTGGTGCGCCGAGCACGGCCTGGCCGAACAGGCGCGGGTGCGTGCAGTGCGCGTACACGGCCAGGACAAGCCCGCGCCCACCGACGTGCTGCAGGCGCTGGGCGTGAAGCCGGGTACCGACCTGCGCTATCGCCGCGTGCAGCTGGTCTGCGGTAGCCGCGTACTGTCCGAGGCCGACAACTGGTACCTGCCTGGCCACCTCAGCCCGGCCATGAACCAGGTGCTGGACAGCACCGATGAACCGTTCGGTCGCGTGGTCGGCCCGCTCGGTTTCCAGCGCCAGACCCTGGCTGACCAGACCTTCTGGCCGCCGCGGGGCGAAGGCGACCACGGCGTGATCCTGGAAGTGCGCGCGCTGTTGCGCGATCGCCAGCAGCAGCCTTTCAGCTACGTCATCGAGTCGTACCTGCAGCAGGCACTGCTCTAGGCCGCCGGCGCACGCCATCACAGCGGATAGGGACACAGCAGAAGGCCCGGCATTGCCGGGCCTTCTGTCTGCCCGCCGGATCAGCGGAACCGGTAGTCCAGCTGCACCCAGTACTGGCGGCCATACGGGTCGTAGTTGCCGACCGGGTAGAACGGCCAGCCGCCACCGTTCCTGTCCGCCGGCGGGCGGCTGTCGCGCAGGTTGTTGACGATCACGCCCACCGACAGGTTCTCGCCGAACTGGCGGAACACGCTGGCGTTGTACGTCATGTACGGCGCGATGCGGCCACTGCCATCGGTCTTCGGCAGTGAACCGAAACGATTGCCGTACAGCGTGGTGGTCCAGTCTCCCTGGTTCCAGGTGATGCTGCCGTTGGCCTTGCTGCGCCACTGGTAGTCATCCAGCGAATTGCGGATGTCACGCTCCGGATCATCGGAGAACTGCCGGTATTTGTGCTCCAGCACCACGGTGTAGGCCAGGCGCGTGGTGAAGCGGCCATAGCGGCCGGCATCGAAACGCCAGTTGCCCTTCAGGTCCAGGCCGCGCACCGATTCGGAGGCCGCGTTGATCGGGTTGATCAGCACGCGGGTTACCTGGTCCGGCTGCACCGTGGCATTGGACGGGTTGCGGATCACCCGCGACAGCGCGTCCTGGCACAGCGGTGAACCGATATCGCGTGCTTCGCCACCCAACGTGCGGCCCAGGCGGCAATCGGCTTCATCACGAAGAATACGGCTGGTGTCGAGGCTGGTGACCTCATTGTCGATACGGATGTCGTAGTAGTCAGCACTGAAGTCCAGCCCGGACAGCGGCGACCAGACCACGCCGAAACCATAGGATTTGGCGGTTTCCGGCTGCAGCTGTGCGTTGGCGCGGTTGCTGTAGTCGATCGACAGGCCGTTGTAATCGCAGTTGTCATACGACTGGCCTGCGGTGCGGCAGCGCCAGTAGTCGGTCATGCCCGGGTTGTAACCGCGCGTCTCCGTCGCGAACACGTAGTTCATGTCCGGCGCCCGGAAACTGGTCGCCGCCGTACCGCGGATCAGCAGGCTCTCGATCGGGCGGAACTCGACGCCGAAGCTCCAGGTCGCCTTGCCGATGTGCTCACCACCGGCACGGTACTGGTCATAGCGCCCGGCCAGGGTGGTGGTGAGCGACTGCAGCAACGGCAGCTGCAGCTCCACGCCGGCAGCATAGCGGTCGCGCTCGCCACCGGCACCAATACCGGCGCTGGTGTTCCAGAATTCACCGGTGCCCAGTCGCGGGTCCGGTCGATTGCGATAGCCCTGGCTGCCAGCCTCGACCACCGCGGCCAGCGCAGCATCGCCACCGGGCAGTGCGAACAGCCGGCCGTTGACGCTGGCGCTGAAGGTCTGCAGCCACGCCGCGTTGCGGCTCTCCTGGTAGCCGGACAGGCTCTGGTACTCGTTCGGGCTCAGCGGCTGGAACAGGCGCGCCGGATCCGGCGCATAGACCTCTACGCCATTGCGCACGCCCAGCTTCGGGCCAAGCAGGTATTCGTTGATACCGGCCAGCAGCACCGGGCGGCGGGTGCGGTTCTCGTAACGCGAGCGGCTGTAGACCGCCTCATAGTCCCAGCCACTGTCGCCGATCTGGCCGCGCGCGCCGACGTTGAATGACCACGAGTTCTCCAGGAAGCGGTTGGCATTGCGCGGCAGGCCACCGATTTCCTCGGGCGCAAAGCGGCGGTACCAGCTTTCCAGGTTGCCGGTGGTCTGGTTGTAGAAGTAGTTGCGCGCCGAGGTCCAGGTGGGCGCACGGGTATTGTTGGTGATGCGTGCACTGCCCACGGCCAGATCGGCGAACAGGTCGGTGGTCTCGTTGACGTGGAAGGTCAGCAGGCCGTAGCCGTTGAGGTTGCGCTTCTCGGTCTGCACCGTCCAGTAGCTGGCGGCGGCCTCGTTGCTGCCGCAATACCAGCCCTGGCGCGGGTTGAAGGCACGGAACACGCTGCCGCCATAGATGTCCGACGCCGCGTCGCAGCCATTGGCGCCCGGATCGATGTTGCGACCGGTAGCGGCGTTGCGGCGATACGCGATCGCGGTCGCCTGCGGCGCCTTGCCGGCGGGGTCATCATCCAGCGAGTCCATGAAATCGCGCTGGCGCGCATGGATCGCCTTGCGCACGTCGAACTCGAAGCCGAACAGGGCATCCCAGCGCTCGCCGGAACTGCCACCGACCACCTGCGCGCGCTGGTTGTCACCCCCGCCCTGCTGGGTGCCGCCGGCCCGCACGTTCACGTCCACGCCCTCAAAGCGGTCCTTGAGGATGATGTTGACCACACCGGCGATGGCATCGGAGCCGTACACCGCCGACGCACCCGCAGACAGCACCTCGATCCGCTCGATCAGCGCGCTGGGAATGTTGGCCAGGTTGACCACGTTCACCGAGCCCTCGTAGGCCAGCGGGTAGTCGGCCTGGCGGCGGCCGTTGACCAGCACCAGCGTGCGGTTCGGACCCAGTCCGCGCAGGTTGATGGTGTTGGCGGCCGGCGTGAACGTATTGCCGAAGTCCTCGCCCTGTACGTTGCCGGTGTTCTCGGTCAGCGCGCTCAAAGCGTCAAAGGCATTGCGGTAGCCCTGCGCGTCGATCTGCTCGCGGCTGATCACCGTCACCGGCGAGGGCCCCTCGACACTGGCGCGCGGAATGCGCGAGCCGGTGACCTTCACTTCCTGCAATGTGGTGGGCGCGCTTTCCTGCGCGAAGGCCGGCAGCGAAACCAGCATCAGGGACGACAGTGCGAGCACCAGCGGACGCGGGCGCAGCGCCTTGGGGGAGGCGGACATGGGCTTCCTGGGGGAGTTGGGCGGGTGGTAGCGGGAGCGGCCTGTGCGGCACATAACGATCCCGTAACGAAAGTGTCCTGAATGGGTGGTTTCAACGGAAATGACCAGGCCTGATGGCCTTATGCCTGAACCGAATCAGTCCCCCGGCGCCGCTCACCGCATTTTTGCAATGTTTTGAATGGTGCAGGGGGGCGGGCACGGCCATCGTGCCGGGGATGATGATCCCGTATCCCACCCCGCTTCTCCCCCCGTTGCGGCCGGTGCTGCGCCGTCACCTGCTGCAGCTGCAGGCCGCACCGGTCACCCTGCGCCCGTTCCAGCGTACCGACCTGCCGCGCTGGCGCCTGTTCGATGATCGCCGCCGGCGCGGCCGACGCCATCCGGCGGGTATCGACGAGGAAGCCCGCTTCCTGGCCCACATGCACCGCTCGCGGCTGGAGCAGGACAACGATCAGCTGATGCTGGGGGTATTCGATGACGAGCACGGCACAGTACTGGACCAGTTGCATGTCCGCCTGCAGTGCTTGCAGACGCGCTGCGCCGAGCTGCTGTCGCTGCAGCATTGGCACCCGCACGCGGATGCAGCGCTGCGGGCGCTGTGCCCGTTCCTTTTCGAGGATGTGGGCGTGCACCGCCTGTTCGTGATGCTGCCACCGGACTGCAGCAGCCCGTTCGCCACTGCACTGCACGCCTTCGGCTTCGAACAGGAAGGGCTGCTGCGCGACCATCACCTGGATCTGGACGGTTGGCAGGATCGCCAGCTGCTGGCGCTGACCGCGCCGGTCTGGCGCAGCCGCCAGCACCCCGAAAGTTAGCGGAC
Source organism: Stenotrophomonas sp. GD03958 (assembly GCF_029839005.1). Classification (NCBI taxonomy): domain Bacteria; kingdom Pseudomonadati; phylum Pseudomonadota; class Gammaproteobacteria; order Lysobacterales; family Lysobacteraceae; genus Stenotrophomonas; species Stenotrophomonas sp. GD03958. The sequence continues at coordinate 12,104 of NZ_JAOBZT010000090.1, forward strand.
CCGCTCCAGCGATGCACCTGCGCCGGTCAGCACTGCGCAGGCGTGGTCCTGCAGCTCTTCAGCGCTGGCCTCGTTACCGGTGCCGGGGTCCACACGGGTGGCCAGCAGGATGAAGCCGGGGCCACCCTGCACGGGTTCCCGGCCGGCCACCACCAGGCTCCACTGGCCCACGTCGCCCACGCCGGCGAGGTCATAGGCCAGCAGATTGAGCGGATTGGCGGTCAGTTCCGCGCCCGGCAACAGGCGGGCCTGGTACTGATGACCACGCAGCGGCACCGGCAGCGGTGCCCAGCGGCTGCCCAGGGCAGCGGCATGCGCGTCCAACGCCTGCAGCACGTCGGCACGCAGGCAATCCACGTGGATGTGCAGCTGGTGCTGCGAACGGCCGTGCGGCGAGTTCAACGCCAGGCTCGCGACGTTGCGCGGCAGCGGTTGCCGCAAGGCCTGTTCGGTGTGGCTGCGCGCCTGCCAGGCGGCAGCGAAGTAGTTCGGTGCACCACGCTGGTACAGGCTGCGGCTCTCGATACCGCTGACCTTGTCCAGCGGCATCAGCAGGAACTGGTAGTCGCCGTGCGCGTCCTTGACCAGCACATCGCGGCGGTCTGCGGCCGGCTCCACCCGCAGGCAGTCACCCCGCGGCCCTCCAGCGCCACGGCAGTCACGCTCGATCAACCGCCACAGCGCATCGGCATGGGCCGGCGGCGGCGGCGCGCTTGCACAGGCAGACAAGAGCAGAAGGGACGGCAGCAGGAAGGGGCGCAGGGACACGGAAACAACTCACGGAACAGGCACGGCACACAGCGCCGCGCTGCATTCTAGCCAGTGCGCTGCTGCAATCAGTAGGTGCCGAACGGCACTTCAACCACGATCGGTGCCCCGCCCTCGCCCGCCTGCAGGCTGTAGCGGTCCAGCGCACCATCGTCATCAGCATGCGGCTGGCGTTGGAAATGCAGCGGATAGCGAATGTCCCCCAGGCGGACGGCGCTGCCGTCGGCCTCCAGCGCGGCACCTTCGGGAATAAGCAGCCCGCCCAGGTCGCTGTAGGCGCCCGGCACGTCGGCGAAGCTGTAGTCGGCCAGTTCGTCCACCCGTTGCATCGCATAGACGTGCGGCACATAGGGACGTACCGGGCTGCGGCCATTGCTCAGGTCGGTCACCCAGGCCTGCGGCAGGTGGTACTGCTCACGCAGCGCGGCCACCCCCAGCGAGGGGCTGGCCACCTGCAGGCAGCACACCGTCCGCTTGCCTTCACGGTCGAGGATGGCGAAACGGTCGCCACGGGTCGCCGCCTGCGGCAGCATGGCAAAGGCCAGATTACGCTGCGCAGGCTCGTAGCCCGCTTCGGTCTGCAGGTTGCGCCAGGCGCCGAACACCGGGGTTTCGACCGCCGCGGGTTCCGGTTCGGCAGCGGAGGCGGCAAACGCCACGCCCAGCAACGACAACACCAGCGCCGTCATCGTCTTGTCCTTGCCGCGGAAACTGCCTGACGTCATACCGTACCCAACACCTGCGCCGGAAGGGCCCGGCCTGCCTGCTGGCGTACTGCCAGCCATTGCTCCCACTATGCAATGACCACGCTGTGCCGGCAATGACCGGATCGCTGACGCCTTTCGCACGCCCGGTGCTATCGTTCCCGTCACCTTCCCCTGCGCAGGAGCGCTAGCATGTCCGCATTCCGTCTGTCCCTGTTGCTGCCGGCCTCTGCCCTGCTGCTGTCGGCCTGCGTCAGCACCCCTGGCCCGGAAGTCAAAGGCAGCGGCCGCTGCGACGCCAGCCAGCTGGGCTGGGCGATCGGCCAGCCGGCCAATGAGCCCAACATCCGCCGCCTGTCCCGCGAGAGTGGTGCCGGCCTGGTCAACCCGATCGGCCCCAGCACCATCACCACCAAGGACATCCGCCAGGACCGCCTGCGCGTGTTCGTGGACAAGGACAACATCATCACGTCCACGCGCTGCGAGTAAGCGCCGCCACAGGCTTCTGTAGAGCCGAGCCCACGCTCGGCTGCTCTCTGGTCCGGCCACGCGAGAACCCCAGCCGAGCATGGCTCGACTCTACATTTCAGGGTTCGGTATAGCCGGCACAGTCCGGCAGTGCCTGGTCCGGGTGGAACGTCCCCGCCCCGAAGCGGAACAGCCGCGTGTAGGTACACACAGGGTCCTGTTCGGTGCGCAGATCCTGCTTCTTCAGCGGCCCCCTGGCCAGCGAATCCTCGAAGCGCGAAACACCGGCCGGGAACCGGGTCGCCACGGTCTGGTAGCGCAGCACCGGCATACCCTCGGCAGCCGTGTCCAGCGCCAGCTTTGCCGAGAAGCCGTATTCGTCGTGGCAGGCACCGGCGCGCTGCCTGATGTCCTGCTCGCTGAAACAGGCGCGGATCATCGCATTGCCCAGCCATGGCACGGTCAGCACGTCGTCGTCCACCTGGATGTCGTTCTGCAGGTGGCGCACGCGTGCCAGCTGCAGCGTGGACGCGTCGGCACCTCCACCGGAGTACATGGTGCTGAACTTGACGATGCCACCAACGAGCACATTCTGGCGGGCGCGCTGCTGCGGGTCGGTCACCGGTTCATCGCTGCCCACGCCAGGGGCGAGCCGCACGATCCATGGCCACAGCGACAGCTCGCTTTCCTGCGGCACGTCGATGCTCACGTGGTAGGTGTGCGGCTTGCCCCGGCCCTGCACCTTCTCAAGCACTTCCAGCACGCTCGGCCGGTCACCCTCCTCGGCAACCGGTTGCACGCGCATGCACCAGTTGCCGTCCCGCGTGCAGTCATAAAGCCCCGACGGTCCAGTCTCACTCGCGATCAGCACCTGTCCCAGCGGCTCCATCACATTGCCGGCGGTATCGCGCTGCTGCGGCAGGATCGTGGACTGGGCCAGCGCCAGCAGCGGGGTCGCCAGCAATGCGACGCACATGATCGTGCGGGCAACGATGATGGGCATTGAGGAGATTCCTGCTCGTGGGATCCAGATGGTAACCGCTGCCTT
>NZ_JAOBZT010000091.1:0-15003 GCF_029839005.1 Stenotrophomonas sp. GD03958
CCCTGGGGGCTTGGCCGCGGCATCCATGCCGCGGACACCCCGCAAACCCACAGTCCCCTGCCTTCGACAGTTTCCCGGTGACGGAGGGACGCGCTTCGTAGCGTCGAGCCTGCTCTACTGGTAGCTCAGAAGCGGTGGAAGGAACGGGAAAAGAAGATGGATTACTGCGAGCGCGCGCAGCGCGCGACCCGCTTTTGTTTTTGATCTTGTTCTTGCCTGCGGCACGCGCGATGTATGGCGGGCCGGTTGGGTGGGGCGTGCAGGACCGTTGGCGCCATGGATGGCGCCATCGAGCCCCCATGGATGGGTTTACGGCGTGTCCTGCACGCCCCACCCAACCGGCCCATCACCCGCATCCATCAGTGCGCGCGCCGCAGAGGGGGCAGCGCCCAGTGGAGTGGAATACCTCAGTACCGCTTGATGCCCGGCACGGTGCAGCCTTCAATCTGCGCATGCGCCGACACCGCATTCTCCTTCTCGCCCCGCGCCAGGCGTGACTGTTCGATCGTCGCCCAGTGCCGGCGGCACAGCGGCCCCGTCTTCGAGCCCAGATCCACCGCCTTGCGCGCGAACGTCTCCGCCTGTTCCCACTGCCCCTGCAGCAGCGACAGTTCGGCACGCTCCTGCAGCACCGCCGGGTCGCTGGCCACGATTTCCAGCGCATGGTCCAAGCTGCTGGCGGCACCGGCCAGGTCGTTCGCCTGCCGCTGCGCCTGCGCGATCACCCGCAGGTCTTCCACCTGCGAATCACGCAGCGGCTGCACCGACAGCTCCTTGTCGTCAGGACCTGCGGCCGCATCGACTGCCGCCAGGCGCTGTGCCGGCGTAGTGGTATCGACTGGCTTGACCACCGGCGGCGCGCTGGTCACACAGGCGGCCAGGGCCAGGCTGAGGCCGGTCAAGGCCAGGGGCTGCAGCAGGGATCGCATGTTCATCGGCTTCATCGGCTCGGGGGAGGAGTAGCGGCGGCGGGCGCTGCGGCAGGTTCGGCGGGCGCTTCTGGCTTGCGGTCCAGGCCGAACCAGCTACGCCAGCCACCGCCCTCCCCTTCAGCTTCGCCCGGCTCGCCCGGCGGCATTGCCGGCGCGCACGGCGCATACGCCGGTGCATAGCCCACCACGAACGGGAAGCGGCGTGCGCCCGGGCAGCCTTCATCGGTTGTGTTCAGACCCGTGGCCGCGACCGACTGCCAGTCCAGGCCCTTGTTGCTGACCCGCAATGGCGCACTCGGCAGGCGCTGGAAGATGCCCGACCAGACCCGCATCGCGCCGGTAGCGCCATACAGGCCGGCCTGCTGGTTCTGGTCGTTGCCGATCCAGATCACCGCCAGATGATCGCCGGTGTAGCCGGCATACCAGCTGTCACGGCCATCGTTGGTGGTGCCGGTCTTGCCGGCCGGCTGCAGGCGGCCGAGGCCATCGGCATTGAGCCGCTGCGCGGTACCACTGGAGACCACCTGCTGCAGGCCGACGCTGATCAGGTTGGCGGCAATTGAATCGCCTTCCTGTGCCGGCGCCGGGGTCTTGTCGTAGCGCTTGAGCAGCTTGCCCTGCGGATCGAGCACGCCACGCACCGCGTGCAGCGGCTGGATCTCACCGCCCGAGGCGAGGAACTGGTACAGCTGTGCCATCGCGTACGGGCTCTGGTCGGTCGAGCCAAGGATCACCGCCGGATTGGCCTCGGCCTTGATGCCCGCCAGCACATGGATCAGCTGGGTCACGCGCTCGGGACCGACCTGCATGCCCACGCGCACCGTGGCCTGGTTGTAGGAGTGTGCCAGCGCGTCGATCAGGCGCACCGTGCCGTGGCTGCGGTTGTCCGCGTTGCCCGGGCTCCAGTTGCGGCCGCGGCCGAGCTGCACCGTCACCGGTGAATCGTCGACCCAGCTGGCCAGCGAGTAGCGGTCCGGCTGCGCCAGGGCCAGCAGGTAGACGAACGGCTTGAGCAGCGAACCGACCGGACGCTGCGCCTCGATAGCGCGGTTGAAGCCGACCTCGGACACTTCACGGCTGCCGATCACCGCCAGCACGTCGCCGTTGTGCACGTCGGTCAGCACCATGCCGGCCTGCAGTTCGGGCCGGCGCTTGCTTTCCAGCGACTTGATGGTGCGGGTCACCGCGCCTTCGGCATAGGCCTGCGCGGAGGGCGACATGCCGGTCATGACGCTCAGGCCAGCGCCCTGCAGGGCAGATTCCGGGTAGTCATGGCCGAGCTGGCGACGGACCAGGTCAACATAGGCGGGGAAGCGGTTGGCCGCCACCAGTCCCGGCGTCTTCGGCACGCCCAGCGGGGCCTTCAGTGCGCGCTGGTACTCGGCGTCGTCGATCAGCGTGGCTTCGTGCAGTTTGCCCAGCACGAAGTTGCGACGGTCCAACGCACGTTCCGGATTACGCCGCGGGTCGTAGAAGGACGGGCCCTTGACCAGGCCGATCAGCAGCGCGATCTGCTCGGTCTCCAGCGACTGCAGGTCACGGCCGAACCAGAACTCGGCACCGGACGACATGCCATGGATCGCCTGGCTGCCGCGCTGGCCCAGGTACACCTGGTTGAGATAGGCCTCGAAGATGGTGCGCTTGTCATAGCGCGCTTCCATGATCAGGGCGTAGAGCACTTCGTTGAATTTGCGGGTGAGCGTCTGTTCCTTGCCGATGCCGAGCAGGCCGCTGCGGGCCAGCTGCTGGGTCAGCGTGGAAGCGCCCTGACGGCTCTGGCCACCGGAGCGGATGGTCACCCACACCGCGCGCGCGATACCGGACAGGTCGATGCCGTGGTGGCGGTTGAAGTCCTTGTCCTCCACTGCCTGCAGGCCGGTCACCAGCAGGTCCGGCGCCTCGTCCATGCGGATCAGGCGGCGTTCTTCCTGCTTCTGGCCGTACAGGGTGGCGATACGCGCCGGATCCAGCCGCGCCGCCTTCAGAGCCTTGCGGCTGTCGGCATCGCGCAGCGAGGCGACCGCACCATCGGCCAGCGACAACTCGAGCCGACGCGGGGCAACCCGGCCATCGACGTCGTTGTAGCCGCGGCTGGAGATGACAAAGCGCCCGCCATTCACCGCATAGGTGGCCGGCTCCTTGCCCTGGCCATCATCGCGGTAGGCGGAGGCGGCCAGCTCGGTCTTCAGCGTGGACGCATCCATCGCCTTGCCGGGAGTGAGCACCAGCGGCCGCGCATACACCCGCGTCGGGATCTGCCAGCGCAGTTCGCCGAAACGTTGGGTCACCTGCTGGTTCAGGTACAGCGTATAGGGAATGAGGAAACCCAATCCCAACGCGACCGCAGCCATGCTCCAGGTGATCAGCCGGCGCCGCCACAGCGGGCCGTTGTCCTGCTGGTCGTCGTCGTCGAAATCGTCGATGTCGTCGGAATCGTAGCGTCGGGGCACGGGAATGCGAGAATGTAGAGTCTGGCGAGTCTACCCCAGCCGCTGCGGCTGGCGAATTCTCCCGGGTTCCCCTGCTTAAGCTGGAGTTGCAACCGGATGGCGATGTCCCTGGCCGAGATCCGATACCTGATCAACCGCCTGTCGGGCCTGGCCCGCCGGAGCCTGGCCAGCCTGCGTACCCGTGGCTGGCGGGCGACCTGGCAGCGCATCCGCGTGCATGCCCAGCGCGCCGTGCCCGCGCCACGCACGCCGCTGTTCCTGCCGCCGGCACAGGAGTTCGCTCCCTTCACGGTGCCGTTCAGCGAAACACCGGAAGCGAGCATTGTCATCCCCGTCTACAACCACGTCGATCACACCCTGGCCTGCCTGCGCGCCTTGGCGGCGCATCCACCGCAGGCCACGTGCGAGATCCTGGTAGTGGATGACGGCAGCACCGACGCCACCGTGCAGTGGATGCCGCAGGTTGCCGGACTGCGCTATGAAGTGCGCGAGTACAACGGCGGCTTCATCGAGGCCTGCAACGATGGCGTATCGCGCGCACGCGGTCGCTACGTGGCGCTGCTCAACAACGATACGGTGCCGCAGCCGGGCTGGCTCGACGCGCTGCTGGACACGTTCTCCAGCACGCCCGGCGCCGGCCTGGTCGGTAGCCAGCTGCTCTACCCGGACGGCCGGCTGCAGGAATCGGGTGGGGTGATTTTCGCTGATGGCAGTGGCTGGAGTTACGGCCGTTTCGAGGCAGCGGACGACCCGCGTTTTGCCAGCCTGCGCGACGTCGACTACTGCTCCGGCGCAGCGCTGATGCTGCCGCGCGACCTCTGGCGACAGCTGGGCGGCTTCGATACCCGCTACAAGCCGGCCTACTACGAGGACACCGACCTGGCCTTCCGCGTGCGTGCGCAGGGCCTGCGCGTCCTGGTTCAGCCGGCCAGCCGGGTGGTCCATGACGAAGGCACCAGCAACGGCACCGACACCGGCAGCGGCGTGAAGGCCTACCAGGTGCGCAACCAGGCCATCTTCGCCGACCGCTGGGCCACCGAGCTGGCCCGCCGCCCGGCGGTGGGCGAAGTGCCGTCACCGGCGCTGCTGCTGCGTGGCCGGCGCCAGGTGCTGATCCTGGACGAGGCTGTGCCGCAGCCGGATCGCGATTCCGCGTCGCTGCGCCAGGTGAACCTGATCCGCCTCCTGCTGCAGGGCGGGGCCCATGTGGTGTTCGTTCCCACCCGCCGAGAACACGGCGGCGCCGCCACCGACGCGCTGCAGCGGATGGGTGTGGAAGTCTGGTATGCACCGTTCCTCGATGGCGTCGCCAGCTGGCTGCGCACGCATGGTGGACGCTTCCACGTAGCGCTGCTGGTCCGCCACCATGTTGCCCACGAGTGCCTGCCGCTGCTGAAGCGCTATGCGCCGCAAGCGCGCACCGTGTTCGACACGGTGGACCTGCACTACCTGCGCGAACGTCGTGGTGCCGACGTGGCCGGCGATGCTGGACTGCTGCGCGCTGCCGAGCGTACCCGCGCCAGCGAACTGGCGGTGATGGAGCAGTGCGACGTCACCGTGCTGGTCAGTTCCGCCGAGCGCGAGCAGCTGCAGGCCGACGCGCCAACGGTGCAGGTGGAGCTGATCTCCAACCTCCATGACATCGCCGGTGCCGGCAAACCGTTCGAGCAGCGTCATGACCTGGTGTTCGTCGGCGGCTTCCGCCACCCGCCGAACCTGGACGCGATGGAATGGTTCATCGGCGAAGTCTTCGCCGGCATCCGCGCCCGCCTGCCCGATGTGCGCCTGCACTGCATCGGCGCTGCCGCGCCGGAATCCCTGCTGGCCCTGGCCGCGCGCCAGCCCGGCGTGCAGATGCACGGCTTCGTCGAGGACATCACTCCCTACATGGATGGCGCACGCATTTCCATCGCGCCACTACGTTTCGGTGCCGGCGTGAAAGGCAAGATCAACCTGAGCATGGCCCATGGCCAGCCGGTGGTAGGTACCACCTGCGCGGTGGAAGGGATGCACCTGCGCCCGGGCGAGGACGTGCTGGTGGCCGATGATGCGGCCGGCTTCGCCGATGCGGTGGTCCGCCTGTACCAGGATCCGCAGCTGTGGCGGCAGCTATCCGAAGCCGGCCTGGCCAACATCGCAGAGCACTTCTCCCTCGACGCTGCGCGCGCAACCGTGCAGCGGGTGTTCTTCACCTAATCAGGGAGACCGCCGGCACGGCGCAGGCGCTCTTCGAACGCCGGCAGCTCGGCCAGGTCCGGTTGCAGCAAGCGGGCTTGTTCGGCGGCATGCGCTGCGAAAGCCAGGTCGCCGCTGCCGAGTCGCTCGCTGCCGATGGCCAGCCAGCGCTGGGCCAGGCGCAGGCGTGCCGAGGGGAGCCCGGCCGCAGTCGGCGACAGGGTCTGCCACGCCTGCAGGCAGGCCCCTGCCGCCTGTACGCGGTTCTGCCGGAGGTTGTCGTCGAAGCAGCCGCGACTGGCGGGCAGCAGCCGCGCCGCAGCAGCCTTCACCCGAGCATCGCGCGGCGCCAGTGACTGCGCTTCGCGCAATGCGTCGAATGCACTGTGGCCGGGGGGACTGATCCATTGCCCGGAACGTTCGGCGCGCTCGATGCTGCGCAGGTGGTCGCGCAGTTGGCGCTCGCGCTGCGTGTTGCTGGCCGCCGGCTGCTGCAGCGCCTTCTGCGCCTGTTGTGCGCGCTGCAGGCGTTGCGCGAGCTGCTGTTGCGCGGCCGGCGAAGCGCCCAGCTCCTCCGCCAGCGCGGCATCGGCCCGCGCCGCCTCGAACCGGAAGTCGTCGGCCTGCGTCTGGCTGCGTGCCAGCACCGCCTGCAACGTCTGTTCACGGCCGCGCTGGGCGCTGGCATCATCGGCCGCCACTGCCAGAACGGCGAGAAATCCCTTTGCTGCGGACTCCAGCTGCCCGCGCTGCAGGGCGCGCTGGGCCTGGCGCAGGCGCCGCTCGACGGCCTGCGCCAATGCTTCCTGGCTGGCGGGCAGATCAGCATGGCCGGCATCGAACTGGCGCGCACGCTGCAGTAGTGCGGCGGCCTCGGCCAGCTCGCCGCGTCCCGCCAGCGCGCGCGCCTGCTGCAGCAGATCGCTCAGTGCATCTTCGCGACCTTCCAGCGCCGGCAGATTGTCCGGCTGCAGCGACAGGATGCGCTGGAACAGGGGCAGCGCGCTGCTGTCACCTTCATCCAGCCGGCCCGCAGCGAAGGCGTTGCGTGCCTGCGCCAGCAGTGCACCGATGCCGGCACCTGCGCTGCGCCGGGCCCTCAGCTGGCGCGCCACGGCGTCCGCCTCGCCCTGTGGTACCTGCAGTTCCCGGGCCAGTGCCAGCGCCTGCGCGCTGCCGTCGAGATCGTTGGCCTGCATCTTTTCGCGGGCCTGCTGCAGGGCCGCCGCGCCGGTACGGGCCAGGCCTTCGCGGGCCTGCGGACGATCTCCATCCAGGGCCAGCACGGCCTGGTAGCGCTCGCGCGCACCACTGCCATCGGCGGCACTCAGCCGCCCGGCCGCCAGTGCGCCATCACCTTCGGCCAGCAGCTGCTCGATCCGAGGCTCATCCCAGAACCAGTCGGCCAGCGGCTTGCGCAGCAGCACCAGCAGCACAAACACCGCCAGCGCCGCGACCAGCGCCCAGCGCCACACCCGGCGCGCGTGGCGTGCCTGCAGCCACCACCAACGGCCTTCGCGGCGGACGCGGTCCAGCGCAGGAAGTTCAGCGCCATGCGGGCGATGCGGGGGCTCGCGTTCCATGCGTGCAGGGTAGCCGGGGCAGCGTGAAGCTCAGCCGAGGCGACGCGCCTCGCTCACGCCGGGCAGCGCGTCCAGCTTGCCCAGCAGGGTCGACAGCTGGCCGTAGTCACTCACCTTCAGCCGCAGGCGCAGGTGGGCACGGCCACTGTTGCGCACGTTGTCACTGTGGATGTCCAGCACGTAGGCGTCTTCCTGGGCGATCAGGTTGGTGATGTCCTTCAGCAGCCAGCGGCGATCGACCGCGTCGACCACGACGTCCACCTCGTAGCCGCCCCCGGCCTGGCCCCACTCCACCGGCAGGATGCGCTGCGGGCTGGTGGCCGCCAGACGGGCCAGCGCAGCGCAGTCTGCACGATGCACGGTGACACCGCGGCTACGGGTCAGGTAGCCGACGATGGGTTCGCCGGCCACCGGCTGGCAGCAGCGCGCCAGTTGTACCAGCAGGTTGCCCACGCCCTGTACGGTGAACTTGGACTTGCCCAGGTTCTCGCGGCGCGCGGTCGGCCGCGGCAGGCTCGGCGCGGGCGCCGGTTGGCTTGCTGCACGTTCGGCTTCCAGCAGGGCACGGCTGACCTGGTTCGGCCCGGTATCGCCCAGCGCCACTTGGATGTAGAGGTCGTCAACGCTGTCGGCATGGAACTTCTTCGCCGCGATGGCCAGGTCCGAGTGCTGCAGCCCCAGGCGCTTCAGCTCGCGCTCGAGCAGTTCGCGCCCGGCCTGCACGTTGCGCGCGCGGTCCAGCTTGTGGAACCAGCTGCGCACCTTCTCGCGCGAACGGTTGCTGGCCAGGAAGCCGTTGGCCGGCATCAGCCAGTCGCGGCGCGGGTCGGCCTCCTTGCCGGTCAGTATCTCGACCCGGTCGCCACTGCGCAGACGGTAAGTCAGCGGTACGATGCGGCCATTGACCTTCGCGCCACGGCAGCGGTGGCCAACCATGGTGTGCACCTGGTAGGCGAAATCGAGCGGCGTGGCGCCCTGCGGCAGGTCCAGCACCTCGTCCTTCGGGCTCAGCGCATAGACCCGGTCCTCGGTCAGTTCGGCATCGAGCGCCCCGGCCAGTTCGTTGCCCTGGCCGTCCTGGGCCTGCTCCAGCAGCTGGCGCATCCAGGTGATCTTGCGGTCGAAGGACTTCTCCGCGCCCTTGCCGCCTTCCTTGTACTTCCAGTGCGCGGCCACGCCCAGCTCGGCCTGCGAATGCATCTCGTGGGTACGGATCTGCACTTCAATGGTGCGCCCTTCCGGGCCGACCACGGCGGTATGCAGCGAGCGATAGTCGTTGGCCTTGGGCCGGGCGATGTAGTCGTCGAACTCGCTCGGCACCGGTGCCCACAGTGCATGCACCACGCCCAGCGCGGCATAGCAGGCGGCGACATCGTCGACCATTACCCGCACCGCACGGATGTCGTACAGCTGGTCGAACGCCAGCCGCTTCTTCTGCATCTTCCGCCAGATGCTGTAGATGTGCTTCGGGCGGCCACTGACCTCGGCCTTGATGCCCTGCGCAACCAGCTCGCGCGACAGCACCTTCTTGACATTCTCGACGTAGCGCTCGCGGGCGATGCGGGTTTCGTCGACTTCCCGCGCAATGCGCCGGTAGGTCTCCGGCTCCAGGTGGCGGAACGCCAGGTCCTCCAGCTCCCACTTCAGCTGCCAGATGCCCAGGCGGTTGGCCAATGGCGCGTGGATGTCGCGTGTCAGCTGCGCCAGCGCGCGGCGCTGCTCGTCGTCCAGCTTGTCGGCCGCGCGCATCCTCGCGAGCTGGCGCGCCAGCAGGATCGGCACCACGCGCAGGTCGCGGATGATGGCCAGCAGCAGCCGGCGCAGGCCCTCGCTGTTGCGCCCCGCTTCGCGACCGGCATGCAGCGCCCACACCGGGTCGGCCGCATCCTGGCCGTCAAGCAGGCCGATCACCGCGGTCTTGTGGTTGCCCAGCGGCAGCTGCTCCAGGCTGGCACGCAGGCCCGGCAGGTCGAACAACAATGCGGCCACCACTGCACCTTCGTCGGCCGAGAGCATCGCCAGCGCGTCGAGGGTGTCGCCCAGCACCGACCAGGTGGCACGCATCTGGTGGTCGCATTCCGGCGCTTCCCAGTGCTCGCGCAGGGCCTGGCGCAGCGGGGCAGGCAGCACCGCTGCCGAGGGACGGTTCAACAAGGCATCCAGGCCGGGGACGGAAGCGCGGTTCACAGCATCAAGCAGGCAAGACAGAGGCCTCTACACTAGCGCCGGCGCCGTTCAGGGACAATGACCGTGGCCACCATCCCCCGGCATGAAGACATGCCGCTACACTCGCGGGCAAACCCAGGAGAGTCCCGTCATGTCCCCGATCGTCTCGCGTTTCCGCCTACGGCTGCTGGCTTGTGCCGCACTGTTGCTGTCCCTGTCGGCGCCTGCGCTGGCCCAGCGCGTGGTAGAGGGTGACCTGCAGCAGCAGATGTCACCGGCCGAATTCAAGGCTGCTGGCCTGGACAAGCTCAGTGCGCAGGAACTGGCCACGCTCAACCGCTGGCTGCAGGGCAAGGTCGAGGCGGCCACGACCCAGGCAGTTGCAGCGGTACGGGAATCGGCGCGCGAGGAAGGCCGCCAGGAAGTGATCGTGAAGAATCGCGGCTTCCTCGATTTCGGCAGCAGTGAGCCGATCGTCGGCGTGCTGCAGGGTGAGTTCCGCGGGTTCGGCAAGGGCCGCGTCTACGTGCTGGACAACGGCCAGGAATGGGAGCAGATCGATGCAACCACCCTGGCAGGCGTGCGCAGGCAGTCGCCCGCCGTCAGCATCAAGCCCGGTGTGATGGGCGTCTGGTACCTGAAGGTCGACGGTGTGAACACCCAGCCGAAGGTGCGTCGTACCAAGTAACGACGCCCATCGTGTAGAGCCGAGCCCACGCTCGGCTGCGATCTGCACGGGAAGATGACGAGGCATCAAAAAAGCAGCCGAGCATGGGCTCGGCTCTACGTCATCACATCATAGGAGTCACGCCTGGCGCAGTGCGGCTACCCGCTGCGCCAGCTTCTTCGCCGAGATGCCGGTCCGCGCGCCCAGCTCCTGCGCGAACAGCGACACCCGCAGCTCTTCCAGATCCCAGCGCAGCGCCTGCCATTGCGGGTGCTCGCGCAGGCCCTGCTGCTCAGCCACTTCCAGCGCTTCCAGGAACGGATGCAGTTCCAGCATGCGCGCCTGATCGCGCGGCGGATCACGCTTGGCGCGCTCGGTACGCAGGATCATCGCTTTCAGATAGCGCGGATACTGCGCCAATGCGTCGGCCGGTGTATCGCGCAGGAAGCCTGGATGGATCAGCCCGGCCAGCTGCGCCTCCATGTCGTCCAGGTTGCCGCGCGCCCAGCCCATCAGCGGCGCTTCCAGCATCGGCTTCAGTTCGGCCACCAGCGCCAGGATGGTCTCGGCCAGCTTCAGCCGCGACATGGCCTCACCGAACAGCGCCTTGGCCGCATGCTCGCGGCGCTGCTCGAAGGCCGCCGCATCGCGTATGTCTTCCAGGCCTTCAGCCAGTACGGCGTTCATCGCCGCATCGACCAGATCGCCACGAAGGCGTTCCTGCGATTCGATCGCCGCATACAGCAGGCCCGTCTTGGCACCCACCGGCAACTGCTTGCGTGCCTGCTTCATCTTCTCGGCCAGCGCGATCTCCAGCAGGCGGCGCACACCCAGCGGATGAGCCGCCTGCGCCTGCTGCCGATCAGCGAAGATGCGCAGCGCCACGCTGTCGCCCTCGTCCAGCAGCGCCGGATAGGCCGGCACGCCGGCTTCGCCGGGCACCTGCAGCGGAATCGGCGTGGCCGGGAAGGTACGCAGGCCATCAGCCGCCATTTCACGTCCGGCGCGTGCAGCGAAGGCGTCGCCCGCGCGCCCACCGAACTTCGCGCGCAATGCGTCCAGGTCGCGCGAGGTGGCTAGCACCCTGCCCTGCTCGTCGCGCAGGCGCAGGTTCATGTGCAGGTGCGGTTCGATCGAGCCGGGCTCGAAATCGAGCGCGGTCACCGTGGCGCCTGTCGCGCGTGAGAGGAAACGCGCCAGTTCGCCGGTGATGGCATCGGCACTGGGTTGCGGGAACGCCTCGTAGAACGCGCGACCAAAGTCCGGCGCCGGCACGTAGTTGCGGCGCATCGCCTTGGGCAGGCTGCGAATCAGCGCCGCAGCCTTGTCGGCAACGAAGCCGGGCGCCAGCCAGCCCAGCTGCACCGGATCCAATGCGTTGAGCAGGTGCAGCGGTACGTCAAGGGTTACGCCGTCATCCTCGGCACCCGGCTCGAAGCGGTAATGCAGCGGCAATCGTGCCTGGCCCAGCGCGAGGTACTTCGGGTAACGCTCCTGCTCACTGCCTTCGCCCGGCAACAGGTCGGCCAGCGACCAGTGCAGGGTCTTGCGCTGTTCCGGCGCAAGACCCTTCCACCAGGCATCCAGGCCGGAGGCCGAATGGATCTGCGGCGGCACCCGGTCCAGGTACCAGCGTGCCTGCCAGTCTTCGTCGGCAACGATGCCAGCGCGGCGCAGCTTGGCTTCTTCCTCGCGCGCGACCTCCAGCACCTTCTGGTTGTCGGCGACGAAACTGGCGCGGGTATTGATCTCGCCGGTCACCAGTGCCTGGCGCACGAAGATGTCATGCGCCTCGCCCGGCGCGATGCGGCCGTAGTGGACCGGTTTCTTCGGTGCCAGCACCAGGCCGAACAGGCTGATCTGCTCAGACGCCAGCACCTGGCCCTGCGCGCGCGACCAGTGCGGGTCGAAGTGCTTGCGCAGCAGCAGGTGCGGCAGTTCGGCGATCACCCAGTCCGGCTCGATCGCGGCCAGGGTCATGCCCCATACCTTCTGCGTATCCAGCAGGTTGGCCACCAGCAGCCACGGCGGTGGCCGCTTGGCCAGCGCCGAACCGGGGAACGGCAGGAAGCGGCGCTGGCGCGGCGCCTGGAAATCGCCCTTCTCGGTGCGGTGGCCGATCTGCGTCGGCAGGCCCGCCACCAGCGCCCGGTGCAGGGTCTGGTAGGCAGCAGCGCGTACACGTTCGCTGAAGCCGCCGCCGGCGGGCGCCTGTTCCTTCTGCGCGCGCACGGCCACCGGTGCCGGTGCGGCCTCGGCCTTGCCTTCGCGGGCCAGGCGCGCGGCACGATGCAACTGGCCGCGGGTGGCCTTTACCGCGGCCGCGTCATCACGCGCCGGGGCCGGCGCACTGCTGCCGGCCAGCAACGGTGCCATCGACGCCTCGCTGGCCTCTTCCTTCCAGCCCAGCTCCTCGCACAGCAGCCGCAGCTGGCGATGCAGCTCTCGCCATTCGCGCATGCGCAGGAAACCGAGGAAATGACGGCCGCACCAGTCGCGCAGCTTGGACTGGGTCAGGTCTTCATGGGCCTGCCGGTAGGCATCCCACAGGCGCAGCACGCCGACGAACTCGGAGCGGCCATCGGCGAACTGCGCATGCGCGCTGTCGGCCGCACCGCGCGCCTCGGGCGGGCGTTCGCGCGGGTCCTGGATGCCCAGGAACGAGGCGATCACCAGCATCGGCCGCAGGCAACCAGCGGCCTGCGCGGCGACCAGCATGCGCGCCAGCTTCACGTCCACCGGCAGGCGCGCCATCTGCTTGCCGATGGTGGTCATGCGCCGCTCGGCATCGATCGCGCCCAGCTCGGTCAGCTGTTGCCAGCCATCGGCCACCGCGCGCTCGTCCGGCGCCTCCAGGAACGGGAACTCCTCGATGCGGCCCAGGCCCAGCTGCAGCATGCGCAGGATCACCCCGGCCAGGCTGGAGCGGCGGATTTCCGGATCGGTGAACTCCGGCCGCGCCTGGAAATCGGCCTCAGCATACAGGCGGTAACAGATGCCCTCGGCGATACGGCCGCAGCGCCCCTTGCGCTGGTTGGCGCTGGCCTGCGAGATCGGCTCGATGTGCAGGCGGTCCAGCTTGTTGCGCGGGCTGTAGCGCTTGACGCGGGCAAGGCCCGGATCGACCACGTAACGGATGCGCGGCACCGTCAGCGAGGTTTCCGCCACATTGGTGGCCAGCACGATGCGCCGGTTCGGCCCGGGATTGAACACCCGGTCCTGATCCTGGTTGGACAGCCGCGCATACAGTGGCAGTACCTCGGTGTTGCGGTACTTTCGCCGTTCCAGCGACTGGTGCGCATCGCGGATCTCGCGCTCGCCCGGCAGGAAGATCAGCACGTCGCCGCGTGCATCCAGGCGGGTAATCTCGTCGACAGCCGACACGATGGCATCGTTGACGGTACGTTCGCCCTGGTCTTCACCCTCGCCTTCCAGCGCGCGGTAGCGCACCTCCACCGGGTAGGTGCGGCCCTCAACGCTGATCACCGGCGCATTGTCGAAATGCTGGGCGAAGCGTCCGGTGTCGATGGTGGCCGAAGTGACGATCAGCTTCAGGTCGGGGCGCTTGCGCAGCAGCTGCTTCAGGTAGCCCAGCAGGAAGTCGATGTTGAGGCTGCGCTCGTGCGCCTCGTCGACGATGATCGTGTCGTAGTTCGACAACCAGCGGTCGCTGGCAATCTCCGCCAGCAGGATGCCGTCGGTCATGAACTTGATGCGGCTGTCTTCGCTGACCTTGTCGTTGAAGCGCACCTGGTAGCCCACCAGCTGGCCCAGTTCACTCTGCAGTTCCTGTGCGACACGGCTGGCTACCGCACGTGCGGCAATCCGTCGCGGCTGGGTGCAGCCGATCATGCCGGCCTGGCCACGGCCGGCGGCCAGGCACAGTTTCGGCAGCTGGGTGGTCTTGCCCGAACCGGTTTCACCAGCGATCACCACGACCTGGTGGTCGCGGATCAGCCCGATGATGGCGTCGGCTTCACGCGCAATCGGCAGCTGCGGGTCCAGAGTAATGGACGGCTGCTGCTGCGCCCGCACCTGCCGGCGCTGCACCGACGCCTGCAAGGCCTGCTCGAAGGTGGCGGCCAGTGCCGCATCCTGTGGCTTGGCCTGGCAACGCGAGAGCATCCCCAGCAAACGGCCCCGGTCGCGGCTCATGGCGCCGTCGATGGCGGCGCGCTGTTGGCGCAGGCGGGGCGATGGATTTTTATCGATAGAGTTCATCAATCGGTTCGTTCAAAACTTTGAAAGCGACCAGTCATCACGACCGGTTTATTGTGAAGGCCAACGATTCCACAAGGAGGAACCCCATGGCGAAGACCAAGAGCACGACCAAGGCCAAGACCGGCAAGCAGAAGCTTGCGGCGGCGGCACCGTCGGCGCCGAACATCGATATCGGGATCACCCAGGGCGACCGCAAGAAGATCGCCGACGGTCTGTCGCACTTCCAGGCCGATGCGTTCACGCTCTACCTGAAAACGCACAACTTCCACTGGAACGTGACCGGGTCGATGTTCAACTCGCTGCACACCATGTTCGAGACGCAGTACACCGAGCAGTGGGCGGCACTGGACGATGTGGCCGAGCGCATCCGCGCGCTGGGCTTCAATGCCCCGGGCTCCTACCGGGAATTCGCTGCGCTGACCTCGATCGTCGAGGAACCGGGCCTGACCGACAGTGCGGACTGGCGTGAAATGGTACGCCAGTTGGTGGTCGCCAACGAAGCGGTCTGCCGTACGGCACGTGAAGTGCTGGAGGTGGCGGCCAAGGGTGACGACGCGCCGACCGAGGATCTGATGACCCAGCGGCTGCAGACCCACGAGAAGTACGCCTGGATGCTGCGTTCCCTGCTCCAGTAAGAGTTGGGGGTGGTTCGGCAGGGCTGCGCCCTGCACCCGCAGAGGCAACTGCAACGGCAACGGCCGGAGCAAAAGCGGGTTTCCTGTGGGTTGGCGGGGTGGGTCCGGTTGCGGGGGACGCCGTGAATACGTCCATGTAGGCTCGGTCGCCGCATCCATGCGGCTCACGCCCCC
>NZ_JAOBZT010000092.1:0-14447 GCF_029839005.1 Stenotrophomonas sp. GD03958
TTTCGCATCTGCCCTGGATCAGGCCGCGTTCTTCATCGTCGCCATGTCGATCACGAAGCGGTAGCGCACATCGTTCTTCGCCATGCGTTCCCAGGCTTCGTTGACGTTCCTGATGTCGATCATCTCCACATCGCTGACGATGCCGTGCTCGGCACAGAAGTCCATCATTTCCTGGGTTTCGGCCATGCCGCCGATCGCCGAGCCGGTCAGGTGCTTGCGGCCGAAGATCACGCTGCCACCGGTCAACGGCGGGTCCAGTTCGGTCAGCACGCCGACCAGGCACATGGTGGCTTCGCGCTTGAGCAAGCCCATGTACGGATTGGTGTCATGGCTGACCGGGATGGTATTGAGCAGGAAGTCGAAGCTGCCGGCGTGCGCCTTCATCTGCGCCGCATCGCGCGAGACCAGCACCTCATCGGCGCCCAGGCGCTTGGCATCGGCGCCCTTTTCCGGGGTGGTGGTGATCATCACCACGTGCGCACCGAGCGCCTTGGCGAACTTCACGCCCATGTGGCCGAGGCCGCCGAGGCCGATCACGCCGACCTTCTGGCCCGGGCCGACCTTCCAATGGCGCAGCGGCGACCATGTGGTGATGCCGGCGCACAGCAGCGGTGCGGCCGCCTTCAGGTCGAGGGTGTCGGACACCTTCACCACGAAGCGCTGCTCGACCACCACGTGGTCGGAATAGCCGCCGTAGGTCGGTGCGCCGGTTTCGCGTTCACGGCCGTTGTAGGTCCAGGTCGCGCCCTCGGCGCAGTACTGCTCCAGGTCGTGCTGGCAGGCGTCGCAGTGGCGGCAGGAGTCGACCATGCAACCCACGCCGGCGTGGTCGCCGACCTTGAAGCGGGTGACGTTGCTGCCGACCTCGGTGACGCGGCCGATGATCTCGTGGCCCGGCACCATCGGGTAGATCGAGCCACCCCAGTCATCGCGGGCCTGGTGCAGGTCGGAGTGGCAGATGCCGCTGTAGAGGATCTCGATGCGCACATCGTCGGGACCGACCGCACGGCGTTCGAACTCAAAGGGGACCAGCGGGGCGGTATGGGAATGGGCGGCGTAACCACGGGCGAGGGACATGGGGGAATCCTTGGCAGGGTTTATCGAAAGGCGCTTTACAATACGCCGCGTTCCCAATGGCAAGAAGCGTGGATATCGGCATGATTCATCAAGTAAAACTGCACAATCATGGCCACTGACAACCTTTCCCACCTGGCCGCGTTCGCGGCGGTTGCCCGCCACCGCAGCTTCCGCCGCGCCGGTGCCGAGCTGGCGCTGTCGACCTCGGCGGTGAGCTATGCGATCCGCGCACTGGAAGAACGACTGGGCGTGGGCCTGTTCCACCGCACCACGCGCAGCGTGGCCCTGACCGAGGCCGGGCAGCGCCTGCTGGAGCGCTTGCAGCCGGCGCTGGGGCAGGTGCATGACGCGCTGGAAGAAATGAACCACTTCCGCGCGGCCCCGGCCGGCCTGCTGCGCCTCAACGCCACCCGCGCGGCGGTGGCAACCCAGCTGCGACCTCGGCTGGCGCGCTTCCTGCACGCTCACCCCGATGTGCGCGTCGAGCTGACCGAGAACGATGGCCTGGTCGACATCGTCGCCGAGGGCTACGACGCGGGCGTGCGCCTGCATGAGTTCGTGCCGGAGGACATGGTGGCGGTGCCGATGGGGCCGCCGCTGCGTGGGCTGATTGTCGGCTCGCCGGATTACCTGCGGCGGCATCCGGCGCCGCAGCATCCGCGCGACCTGGCCGCGCATGAATGCATCCGCTTCCGCTTTGCCAGCGGCCATCTGTACAAATGGCAGTTCGAGCGTAGCGGGCAAGCGCTGGAGCTCGACGTGCCGGGCCGGCTCACATTGAGCGAGCAGGGCACCGTGGTTGGCGCGGTGCTTGATGGCATCGGCCTTGCCTACGTGCTGGAAGACACCGCGCGGCCGTATATCGAATCCGGCCAGATGGTGGCGGTGCTGGAAGACTGGAGCGAACCGTTCGCCGGCTTCGCGCTGTACTACCCGAAGCAGCGGCAGATGCCCGGCGCGTTGCGCGCGTTCGTGGATATGCTGCGGGAGTGAGGTGCGGTGGTTTGCATCCACGCATGGCGTGGATCTACTGCCGAACGACAGCCTCCACGCGTTGCTTGAAGCGGATCAGTAGTTCCGCGCCATGCGTGGATTGGCGCCTGCGGCGCAGCCGGCAATTCATTCGACCAGCGCGTCGTAGCCTTCGCCACTGAACTGGATCAGGCAGAAGCCGTGCCCGAACGGATCGGCCAGCACGGCGATACGGCCCCAGCGGCGCTCGCGCACCGGTTGCTCGAGCATCGCCCCGGCCGCGACCGCACGCATCAACGCGGCATCAATGTCCTCCACCACCCAGTCCAGGTGCAGCGGGGTCCAGTGGCGCTCGTAGTCACGCACGTCGCCGTCTTCGGTGGCGGCGCTGCCAGCCTCGTTCTGCAGCAGGTAGAGCGGTGTTGGCCCACCGACCAGTTCCACCGCGCCGATACCGAGCCGACGACCGATGTGCAATCCAAACGCGGCCAGGTAGAACGTTTCGGCGGCGGCCAGGTCGGGCACGTCGATGTTGACGATGAAGTTGCGGGCAGTGGCATTCATGGCAGTGATTTCCAGCATCCGGTGGTTGCAGTCTAGTCCCGCCACCTGCTGCTGCCGGTTCATCTCCTGCGCGGATTCGGGCAAGCTGGGCGACCTCTATCGACAAGGACATCCATGAGCGCGCTATCCGACATCGAACAGGTCACCGGCCAGGCCTTCCCGCCCCTGTTCAAGCAGTTGCATGCAGCAGGCCGGTTGAGCTGGGGCAGTCCGCATCCGGAATGGTCCGAGGTGGTGTTCCCGACGCTGCAGGCGGATCCGCCGGTGCTGCTGTACGCCCAGGACTACGAGCCATTGGAACACGACGAGCTGCTGGAGGCGTGGCAGGAGCTGACCGCCGAGGATCATTACAATCCCCTGCGTCCTGACCTGCAGCTCCTGCCGTTTGCGCGGACCGGCGGCGGCGACAGCTACTGCTTCTGGAGCAACGCGCCCGGTGTTGCCGAGCCGCCCGTCGTGCTGGTGTGGCATGACGATGATCGTGCCGATGTGCTGGCCGCCAACTACCAGGATTTCCTGTTCCGCAAGATGGTTGAAGCGGTTGCCGACTACCAAGCGCCGTATACGCTGCTGTCGCACGGCGAGCTGGCCGGCAATCTGCAGCGCTGGCTGCAGTCCCACCAGTCCTTCCTGCGCGGCGACCAATACGCAGCCCTGCAGCGGCTGTTCGCCCGTGTTGACGATATTGAGGAAGGAAACATCAGCGAAGATGATGCACAGGCCATCGTCGCTGAAGTGATCGGCTTCGAGCGATTGGACGAGTCGTTCGCCTACGTGCGCGAGGATGCCTGAACCCGGTAGGCCGGAGCGCCGCCATCGGTCGTGCTCCAGCTACCTATCATCGAATGACCAGATGACATGGGCCGGCGGCAGCTGGGCCAGCTCGCGGCGGATGACGTGCATCCAAGGCAACGCGGTGGCTGCATCTGGTTTCTGCAGGCACCCGGCGTAGAGCTGCCAATCAGGCCTTTTGCATAGACCCCTCTGTTTGTATATATACTATCCCCCAGTATAGTTCAGAGGTGGCCCGCCATGCCGCACTCCCCCGAAGAGAAGAAGAAGGTCGTGGCCCGCGTGCGCCGCATCCGCGGCCAGTGCGATGCGCTGGACCGCGCGCTGGAAGCCGGCGCCGACTGCGGGCCGGTGCTGCAGCAGATCGCCGCCATCCGTGGCGCGGTCAACGGCCTGATGTCCGAGGTGATGGAGGCCCATCTGCGCGAGGAGTTCGGGCAACCCGCAGCCTCCGATGAACAACGCGCCGAACGCGTGCGCGACATGAGCGCGTTGATCCGCTCCTACCTGAAATAACGACGGCGCGACGTCGCGCCGCTCACGCTGTATCCCATTTCTGCCCGATCCTGGAGAAGCCACCATGAAATCCCGTGCCGCCGTCGCCTTTGGTCCCGGCCAGCCGCTGCAGATCGTCGAGATCGACGTTGCCCCGCCGAAGAAGGGCGAAGTGCTGGTCAAGATCACCCACACCGGTGTCTGCCACACCGATGCGTTCACCCTGTCCGGCGATGACCCGGAAGGCCTGTTCCCGGTGGTGCTGGGCCATGAAGGCGCCGGCATCGTGGTGGAGGTCGGCGAGGGTGTGACCAGCGTCAAGCCCGGCGACCATGTGATTCCGTTGTACACCGCCGAGTGCGGCGAGTGCCTGTTCTGCAAGAGCGGCAAGACCAATCTGTGCGTGGCCGTGCGCGCCACCCAGGGCAAGGGTGTGATGCCCGATGGCACCAGCCGCTTCAGCTACAACGGCGAGCCGCTGTACCACTACATGGGTTGCTCGACCTTCAGCGAGTACACCGTCGTTGCCGAAGTCTCGCTGGCGAAGATCAATCCGGACGCCAACCCGGAACACGTCTGCCTGCTCGGCTGCGGCGTCACCACCGGCATCGGCGCGGTGCACAACACCGCCAAGGTGCAGGAGGGCGACAGCGTGGCGGTGTTCGGCCTGGGTGGCATCGGCCTGGCGGTGATCCAGGGCGCGCGCCAGGCCAAGGCCGGCCGCATCATCGCGGTGGACACCAATCCGTCCAAGTTCGAACTGGCGCGCGAATTCGGTGCCACCGACTGCATCAACCCGAAGGACTTCGACAAGCCGATCCAGCAGGTCATCGTCGAGATGACCACCTGGGGCGTGGACCACAGCTTCGAGTGCATCGGCAACGTCAACGTGATGCGCGCGGCGCTGGAATGCGCGCATCGTGGCTGGGGCCAGAGCGTGGTGATCGGCGTGGCCGGTGCCGGGCAGGAGATCTCCACCCGCCCGTTCCAGCTGGTGACCGGGCGCAAGTGGATGGGCACCGCCTTCGGCGGCGTGAAGGGACGCAGCCAGCTGCCGGGCATGGTCGAGGATGCGATGAAGGGCGATATCGAACTGGCCCCGTTCGTCACCCACACCATGGACCTGGACAGGATCAACGACGCCTTCGACCTGATGCATGAAGGCAAGTCGATCCGTTCGGTGGTCCATTACTGAGCCGCGGCGTGGGCTGGTTCGATGCCCTGCGCCGGCCGCGTGCGGAAGACCCGCGCGCGGCCCTGGTGGCGCCGATCGAGCAGGCGTTGCGTGCGCTGGGCTGGGTCGACGGCGAGGTGGGACCACCGCGTGCGGTGACTTCGGCCTTCGGCAGCGACGATGGCATGCCGTTCGAGCAGTGGCTTGCGCAGGTATTCCTGCCGCGCCTGCACGAAGCCCGCGCCGACGGCCAGTGGCCACCGCGCAGCGACGTGGCGGTGGCGGCGTATCGCAACCTGGACGGCCAGCCTGGCGTCGAATCGTTGCTGCGCCTGCTGGCGCAGCTGGATGAACTGATCAACCAAGGCATCCACGCCGGGCGTGGATAAGCCGACCAAGGTCGGCATCTACCAGAAGCACGCGTGCGCTGACGCGCCGCGCAGGAGAGCACCATGGAACGCATTGAACACCGCGCCTGTTTCGGCGGCTGGCAGGACGTCTACCGCCATCATTCGACCACGCTGGGCTGCGACATGCAGTTCGCCGTGTACCTGCCACCGCAGGCGGAAACACAGAAGCTGCCGGTGCTGTACTGGCTGAGCGGCCTGACCTGCACCGAGCAGAACTTCATCACCAAGGCCGGCGCGCAGCGTTATGCGGCCGAGCACGGTGTGATCATCGTCGCGCCCGACACCAGCCCGCGCGGTGATGACGTGGCCGATGTCGAGGGCTACGACCTGGGCAAGGGGGCAGGGTTCTACCTCAATGCCACCCGCGCACCGTGGGCGAAGCACTACCGCATGCATGACTACGTGGCGCAGGAGCTGCCGGCGCTGATCGAGGCGAACTTCGCGGTGACCGACGCGCGCGCGATCAGTGGCCATTCGATGGGCGGCCATGGCGCGCTGGTGATCGCGCTGCGCAACCCCGGGCGCTATCGCAGCGTGTCGGCGTTTTCGCCGATCGTCGCGCCCAGCCACGTGCCTTGGGGGCAGAAGGCCTTCCATGCCTATCTGGGCGACAACCCGGCCGACTGGGCGCAATGGGATGCCTGCGAGCTGATCGCTATGGCTGACGAGCGCCTGCCACTGCTGGTCGAGCAGGGCGAGGCGGACGAGTTCCTGCAGACCCAGTTGCAGCCGCAGCGCCTGCAGCAGGCCTGCGATGCCGCCGGCCATCCGCTGACCCTGCGCCTGCAGCCCGGCTACGACCACAGCTACTACTTCATCGCCAGCTTCATCGGCGAGCACATCACCCACCACGCCCGCGCCCTGCAGGGCTGAGCGCGTTCCGGTGGTGCCGGCCGCTGGCCGGCACCACCGGAACGCCCAGGGATTCCCCGGGATTGCCGGCCAGCGGCCGGCACTACCATGGCGGCGCACGCGGAGTGTCGTTTTGCCGCAGTGGATCACGCCGCTGTGGCATGCCGGCGCGCTATGGTGCGGCCATACGGCCTTGCGGATCGGGGGGATGCATGCCGGTAGTGCTGGCGCTGCTGTATGTGCTGTGCCATGGCCTGGTGCTGGCCCTGTGGCCTGGCCCCGCCGGGGTCGGCTCCTTCGTTTTCCTGACCGGCGCCCCGTTGCTGGCGGCGGCCGCCTGCCTGTGGCGGGCCCGCCGCGACCGCGCGGCACTGGGGTGGCGCGCCACGGCATTGGCACTGCTGCTGTGGGCCGGCGGCATGGCGTTCAACATGATCGACGCCTTGGGCGCCGGGCGTGCTGATTTCACCCCGCGCGCAAGCCTGTTCCTGTACGTGCTGTATGGCGTGCCCCTGGTGTTCATCCTGGCCCGGGCACGCCGCGAGCGCCTGAGCATCAGCCTGATCGACGCGGCGATGGCGGCGCTGCTGGGTGTGCTGTTCTTCGTGCACACCGCATCGTTCGCCGCCCGTGTCGAGGTCGACGCCCATGCGATGTCCAACATGCAGCGCATGTTCGATATCCAGAACCTGTGTATCGCCGCGTTCGCCGTGGTGCGATGGCTGGCCGGCGACGTGCCCGAACGGCGCAGGTTCTTCCGCGCACTGGCGCTGTACGCACTGGCCTATCTGCTGGTGGCCTACTACATCAACCACTACACCTCCGATGATGCATTCGGTGCGTTCAACGATCTGCTGATCGACGTACCTTTTCTGCTGATCGCCTGCCTGGCGCTGGAAACGGCGCCGGACACAGGCACTGCGGCACACCCGCGGCTGGCGAGGACGGTGCAGGCCGCTGGTCCGATGATCCTGCCATTGCTGCTGCTGGTGGTCGGCACGCTGGTGGTCGATCATGCGCGGCCGTTGGCTGTTGCGGGCTTCGTCGTAGCCACCCTTGGCTTCGGCCTGCGCAGCGTCCTGCTGCAGACCGATCTTCTGGAACGCCAGGCAGCACTGGATCAACTGGCGCGGCAGGATGGCCTGACCGGCGTGGCCAACCGCCGCGAGTTCGACGCACGGCTGACGTCCGAGTGGAATCGCGCACGGCGCAGCGGCACCGAGCTGGGCCTGCTGCTGGTGGATATCGACCACTTCAAGGCCTTCAACGACCAGCACGGCCATCCGGCCGGTGATCGTTGCCTGCAGGCGGTGGCCGGGGTGCTGAAGGCCATAGCCAGTCGCGGTGGTGACAGCGTTGCGCGTTATGGCGGTGAAGAGTTCGCCGTCATCGTGCCCGGAAGCCCATTGTCGGGCGTGCTGGCGCTGGCCGAGCGGCTGCGCGAAGCGGTCGAAGCGCTGCCATTGCCGGAAGGCCCGGTCAGCATCAGCGTCGGCGTGGGTTACCTGCATCCGCCGGCGCTGGCCAGTGCCGATCAGTTGCTGGCTGACGCCGATGCCGGCCTGTATGCCGCCAAGCGGGCTGGCCGCAACCAGGTGATCCTGCATGCGCACGTGCTGGATGACGAGGGCAGCACGCACGGAACGATGGACTGCTGAGCGGACCAGCCCGTCACGCGCTGCTGCCCATTGCCGCCAAACCGCCTCATCCTGTTCGGCCAGGCCAATCCGGTTCGCCGCTGGTCGTACAGAACCAGCCTGTTGGGCGTGCCGCCCGTCCAGCGACATCGCGCTGGGTAGTGCCGGCCTGGCCTCACCGCACGTCGCGAAGTTCCCAGTGGCTGCCGGCCAGCAGGCGCAGGCGCTGCTTGAACACATCGCTGTCGATGCGGGTGGTGGCCACCAGGTTGATGCGCAGGTCTTTCTGCTCGCCGGTCACGGTGGCGTCCGGATCGGTCACGCCCCACTGCGGTTCCACCGCGTCCGGGTCGGGCTGCTTGGCCTTCCAGCGCTCGAACAGCGTGCCGCTGCGCAGGGCATCCTGCAGCTCTTCGGCGAAACCGGCGGCGCCCTGCGAGTGGAAGGACAGGTCAGGGTCATTGCCACGGGCCTTGGACGGGTCTGGTAGGCTGATGTGGTACTGCGCAGGCATGGCGTTCTCCTTGAAGTGCGGCAAGACTGGCACAACCGCAGTGGAATCGATGTGCAGATTCCGGCCGTGGCCAGCGCTCATTCGAACCGATGCGGCCCATCGGCGAAGCCTACGGTGACCGCGCCCTTGCCGACGTTGACCATGCCGGTCAGGCTCATCACCGATTCGTACACGGTCACGCCATGGGTGGCGCAGACCTCTTTCAGCTGTGCGTAGCCGGGCAGCGTGCGCAGCTCGTCCAGTTCTCCGCCGTAGCTGACGCACACCGTCGGTGTCATCAGCCCGGCACGCACGCGCTGGCCGACCACCGCGAACAGCTTCTGCACGGCATTGTCGAAGCCCTTGATCTTGGCCACCGGCCCGGTCTCGCCGCGGTAGCCGTGCAGCACCGGCTTGATGTCCAGCGCGCTGCCCAGCGCCGCACTGAGCAGGCCGACACTGCGGTCGCCCTTGTGCCGCGCACGCGCACGCATGTAGTACAGGTCACGGGTGACCATATAGCCGTGCACGTTGCCGGCCAGTTCCTCCAGCCGCTCGCGGATCTGCTGCACGCTGGCGTTGCTCTCGCGCAGGCGCACGGCTTCCACCGCCGTAACCGCCTGCGCCGCGAACAGGTTCTGGGTATCGAGCACGCGCAGCGCGAACGGTGAGTTGTAGCCTGCCGCCTGGCGCACCGGCTTGTAGTCGTTGAGGATGGCGAAGCTGGCCTGCAGCGCGTTGTCATGGATCGGGCTGCGGGTCTTGGTGATGGTCATGCAGAACACGTGGTCGTAATCGATCACCAGCTGCTGCAGGAACAGGTCGCGGATCTGGTTGACGCTGAAGGGAATGGTTTCCGCCTCGGCGCCGTGTTCGGCCACGTGCGCGTGCAGGAAGCTCAGCGTGGCCTGCTCATCGCGGTGATCGGCCAGCACGGCTTCGCCGATGCGGACGGTGATCGGCAGCAGCACGATGTTGTGCTCGGCAATGAAGTCCTGCGGCAGGTCGCAGGCCGAGTCGACTACGATTCCGATGCGCATCCGCGGCTCCCCTCCAGGGCGGTTGTAGGTTCGGAAACGTGAAATCTATCTCAAAACCAGAGCCCGCGCCCGAGGGAAAGGCGTCACCCCTGTTCAGCGATCGCGCTGCACCGCCATCGGCAGCCTGTCCAGGCGTTGCCATTCGGGCTGCTGCAGCAGGGCGGGATCGGCCAGCACGGCCGCCATCAGCGGATGGGCGTCGTTGCCCCAGAACAGTTCTTGGTCGATGGCCAGGGTCGGGACCCCGAACACCCCGGCGCCGATTGCGGCCTCGGTGTTGCGCCGCAACTGTTCCTTGACCGCCGGGGCGGCGATGGCGCTGGCGACATCCTCGATGCCCAGCTGCGCACCCGGTTCGCGCAGGGCTTCGGCGCTGTCACCGGCATGGCCGTCGCGCCAGATCCAGTCGAACAGCACGTCCACCGCCTGTGCGCTGGCTCCGGCGGCCAGGCACAGGCGCAGCGCCGACAACGGATTGAACGGATGGCCGGGCGGGAAGCGCATCGGCGTGCCCTCGGCCTGCGCGGTCCATTGCAGCTGGCGGTACATGAAACGGCGCTTGGCCGGAATCTCGGCCGGCCCGAGATTGCCCAGGTGATGCAGCACCGCGCCGAAGGCGATCGGCACGGTCTGGATCTGCGCGAACTGCGGCAACTGTTTCAGCTTCTGCCAGTGCAGGTAGGAGTAGGGCGAGACGAAGTCGAAGTACCAGCGCAGGGTGGCCATGGTGGTGTCCTTCAATGCGGTCAGGGCTGCGCATTGCGCTGCAGGTAGCGATCACGCAGGTCGGTCTGGCGCGAGCGCATCGGCATCGCACGGCCGCCCAGCCAGACCTGTTCGGCATAGTGCGCCACGTCCAGCGGGTCGCCTTCCCACAGCACCAGGTCGGCGCGCTTGCCGGGCTCGATGCTGCCGATCTGGTCGGCCACGCCGAACGCCTGTGCGGGTACCCGGGTCAGCCCGGCCAGACCGTCGGCCCAGGGCAGTCCATTGGCCACGGCATTGCCGGCCAGCTGGCGCATCTTGCGGGCGTTGTGCGAGGCGTCGCCACGCTGCACGAACGAGACCGCCACGCCGGCCCGTTGCAGGCGTGCCGCATTTTCCAGGGTTGCACCGATCTGGTCGAAGCTGGCCGGCAGGTTGGACAGCACGTCGACGAACACCGGCACCTGCGCGGCGGCCAGCTCCGGTGCCAGCTGCCAGGCTTCGCTGCCACCGGCGATGGCGATCTTCACCTTCTCGCGGGCGGCCCAGCGCAGCAGCTGGCGGATGTCGGAGGCGCGATCGACCTCCACCACGATGCGGCCGTGGCCGGCCAGGTAGCGGCCCAGCGTGCGGCGCCCGGCCGGGGTCAGCAGCGCATGCGGTGAGTCCGCGGCGACCTGGCCACGCGCCTCGTCCACCATCTGCTGCAGCAGCATCCATTGCGCCGCACGCGAATGCCCGGTCAGTTCCACTGCGGCCGACCCCAGGCGCAGGAACAGCGCGCGCGGCCCGAGGGGATCGGCGCTGCCGTCCAGCCGCATCACGCCGCCCTGGCCAGCGACGAAGCCGCCACCGGTGGCGGCCCCCAGGGCGGTGAAGCCGATGCCGTCCAGGCGCGCCACCGGGATCAGCACCGAGGCCGGGTTGTAGGCCAGGGTGACGTCGAATTCCGGGCGCAGCGGCTGCTCACCGATCTTCAGCGTGCTGTCGACCGTGCTCGCTTCACCGGAGACTTCTTCGATGCCGATCTCGGTGATGCCCCCGAACAGCGCGGGTGTCAGCGGGCGGCCATTGGCCTCGACCACCAGGGCACCAGCCGGCGCGGACAGCCCGTTGCCCACCGCGCGGATGATGCCGCCCTGCACCAGCACATCGGCGTTGTGCAGGCTGCCGCGTGCGCTGGCTGTGTGCACCGTTGCGTTGCGCACCAGCAGGTCCTCTGCCTGTGCGGATGCGGAGATGCAGGCCAGCACCATGACAGCAGCGCCGAACCATGCTCGGCTGCCCTTCGCGGCAGACTGCGCCAACTGCTTGAGCACCATCATCAACGCACCTCCTGGCCGAGCTGGAAATCAGAACGCGGCGTCGCTGCCGGTGCACTGCGGTCGTACAACCTGCGGCCATCAATGAAGACCTGCTCGGCCAGCGCATACGAACTGAAGGGGTTGCCGTTCCAGACCACCACGTCGGCCATCTTGCCGGCCTCCAGGGTGCCGGTCTGGCCTTCAATGCCCAGCGCCTTGGCGGCGTTGGCGGTCATCCAGGTGATGGCGTGTTCGGGCGTGATCTCCGGCATGCGTGCGCGGCGCGCGGACGCCATCACCTTGGCTGCTTCCTGGTTCAGGCGCTGGATGCCCTCGGGTGAATCGGAGTGGACGATGGCGCAGCTGTTCTTCGGCCGGTCGACCAGCGCGATGTTCTCCGGAATGCCGTCGAAGGCTTCCATCTTGAAGCCCCACCAGTCGGCCCACAGCGCACCGCAGACGCCGTCGGCGGCCAGCCTGTCGGCCAGCTTGTAGGCCTCCACGCCGTGGTGGAAGGCGGCTACCTTGAAGCCGAATTCCTTGGCCAGATCGAGCATGGTGGCCATCTCGTCGGCGCGGTAGCAGTGGATGTGCACGCGGATGTCGCCTTCGATCGCGCCGGCCAGCGTGTCCAGCTTGAGATCGCGCTTGCCGCCGGCATCACCGGCGCTGTCGCCCTTGTCGCTGCCGAACCAGCTCTTGCGCTTGGCCGGCTTGGGCTTGTTCTTGGCGATGTAGTCGGCGGCATCGATGAAGGCGGCACGATAGCCGGCCACGTTGCCCATGCGCGTGGCCGGGGTCACGCCCTTGCCCTCGCCATAGACCCGCTTGGGGTTTTCGCCGCAGGCCATTTTCAGGCCCCACGGCGCACCGGGGAACTTCATCGCCTGGTAGGTGATGGCCGGGACGTTCTTCAGCGTCACGCCGCGGCCACCGACAAGGTTGGCCGAGCCCGGCAGCACCTGCATGCTGGTCACGCCGCCGGCCAGCGCGGTGGCGAAGCCCGGGTCCTGCGGCCACACCGAATGTTCGGCCCAGACGTTGGCGGTGACCGGTGCGGTCATCTCGTTGCCATCGCTGTGCGCACCGACGCCCGGGCTGGGATACACGCCCAGGTGCGAATGCACGTCGATCAGGCCCGGAGTGACCCACTTGCCTTGTGCATCAATGCGGGTGACGCCCGCATCGGCCTGCAGCTGGCGGCCGACGGCAACGATGCGGCCGTCGCGCAGCAGCACGTCGGCGTTGTCCAGGCGCTGGCCGGTGCCGGTCAGCACGGTGGCGTTCTGGATCAGTACCGGCGCATCGGGATGGGCCTGGTAGGTGCTGGGGTAGGGATCGGTGACAAAGCGCGACGCCCCCACCGCAGGCGCCGTGCTCAATGAAAGCAGTGCCAGTGCCACTCCGGCGCGCAACAACGACGATGCCATGCAGTTCCCCTCGCAACGTGATCCAGTCGCCGACGCTAGCCGGGCGGTGGTGGGCTTGCCAAGTGACCTTCTTCACAGGTGCATCGGCAGTGCCTCGACGGGGCCGCCCGGCTGGCTGAAAATAGCCGGTTCCCACGTCGTGCACCGGACCACCGCCCATGAAGAGCAAGCAGGAAATCGTCGACAACTGGCTGCCCCGGTACACCGGCGTGCCCTTGGACCAGTTCGGACAGCACATCCTGCTGACCAATTTCGGCGGTTACCTGCACACCTTTTCCGAGTTGACCGGCGCGCCGGTCATCGGCCTGGACCGGCCGATGGCCAGTGCCACCATCGACGGCATCACCATGATCAACTTCGGCATGGGCAGCCCCAATGCCGCGATCATCATGGATCTGCTGTCGGCAGTGATGCCCAAGGCGGTGCTGTTTTTGGGCAAGTGCGGTGGCCTCAAGCGCAAGAACCAGCTGGGCGACCTGGTGCTGCCGATCGCAGCGATCCGTGGCGAGGGTACCTCGGGCGATTACCTGCCGCCGGAAGTCCCGGCGTTGCCGGCGTTCGCGCTGCAGCGTGCGGTGTCCACCATGATCCGCGACCGCGGCCACGACTACTGGACGGGCACTGTCTACACCACCAACCGCCGGGTGTGGGAACACGACGAGGGCTTCAAGGAGCGGCTGCGGGCGATGCGCTGCATGGCCATCGACATGGAAACGGCTACGGTATTCGCCGCCGGCTTTGCCAACCACATCCCCAGTGGCGCGCTGCTGCTGGTGTCGGACCAGCCGATGATCCCGGACGGGGTCAAGACCGAGGCCTCCGATGCCAAGGTCAGCTCCCAGTTCGTGGAAAACCATATCCAGATCGGTATCGAGGCGCTTAAGCTTATCCGGCGCAACGGCAAGTCGGTCCGCCACCTGCGCTTCGACGAATGATGATGAAGGCCGGACGCGGGGCGTCCGGGCCTGGGAGTAGGTAATGGACGTTGCCGCGCAAGTGGTGGAATTCTGGAAGGAGGCGGGCCCTGCGAAGTGGTTCGCCCGCGACGACGCGTTCGACGCGCAGTTCCGCCAGTTGTTTCTGGATGAGCATTTCGCCGCCGCTTCGCGCGGGCGCGAGCATTGGCTGGGCAGTGCCGAGGGCGCGCTGGCCTTGATGCTGCTGTTGGACCAGTTCCCGCGCAACTGCTTCCGCGGTACCGCCCATTCCTATGCCACCGATGGCCTGGCCCGGCACTACGCCATGCGCGCCATCGAGGAAGGCCTGGACCTGCAGCTGGTGCCGAAGCTGCGCGCCTTCATCTACCTGCCGTTCGAGCACTCCGAGGATCCGCTGGACCAGGACCGCTCGGTGGCGATGTTCGACGTGCTGGGTGACAAGGAATACCTGAAGTACGCCGAACTGCACCGCGACATCATCCGTCGCTTCGGGCGCTTTCCGCACCGCAATGCCGTGCTGGGCCGCATCCCCACCCCGGAAGAACTGGATTACCTGGCCGAAGG
>NZ_JAOBZT010000093.1:0-14286 GCF_029839005.1 Stenotrophomonas sp. GD03958
TTCGCTGTGGTAGTGCCGGCCGCTGGCCGGCATCACATCCAGGCCGACCACGGCCGAAGCCTGCAAGCGGCGCTGAATAGCGAATGGCCGCGCTGACCATTGATTGGTAGTGCCGGTCGCCGGCCGGCAGCTACGCATCTCTGCGCGGGTCATGCGGTTGCCGGCCAGCGGCCGGCACTACCATCGAGGGTGCTCTGTGCGCCGGAACGGAATCTGCGCGGCGCTTCGGTTCTGCTGTGGTAGTGCCGGCCGCTGGCCGGCATCACCCCCAGGCCGACCACGCATACGGATACTCGCCAATCTGCCCAGCAAGACCGGCGCGCACCGGATTCCCCAGGATGTACAGGGCCTGCCGCGCCAGCGACTCTTCGGTCCTTACTGCATGATCGAAGTAGCCGGGCTGCCACACCGTACTTCGATGGCCCGCCAGGCGATTCAGGGCAAGTGCGCTCGAAGATTTCATCCGGCGCGCGACATCTGGAAGGTGAGCTGCACGCAGCTCGAACATCCAGTGGACGTGATCCGGCATGACAACCCATGCGTGTGACCGTATGAGCCCGCGCTGTTCGATGTAATGGAACTGGTCGACTACACATGCTGCTGCAGCTTCGCTTTCAAAGAGCCGGCGGCGCTGGTGGGTCGTGGTTGTCAGGACATAGGCCTGGCGGATGATCGAGTGACGGCCCAGGCGGAGGCGATGGCTGCTCATGCGCCATGGTGGGTTGATCATTGGGCGTTGGCTGTCGGGCCATGCCTCGATGGAGGTTGGGAGATGTCTGAAGTTGAATGAGGTTGCCGGCCAGCGGCCGGCACTACCGGGACTATGGATTGCCGGCCCGCGGCCGGCACTACCACTGCCGGCAGGCGGCCGTCGGGGCTCAGCCGCGCAGGGTCGCGCCGCCGTCGACGTACAGGTCGCTCATGGCCACATGCCCGGCCTGCTCGGAGAGCAGGAACATCACCGACTGCGCGATGTCTTCCGGCGTAGCGAGTTTGCGCAGTGGAATGCCGGCCTTGTAGGTCTCAAGGCTGCCGACGATCACCCGTTCGGCGCCGTGCTCGTCCTGCCACATGCCGGTCTGCATCGGGGTCAGCGTGGACCCCGGGGCGACGATGTTGCAGCGGATGCCCAACGGCGCCAGCTCCAGCCCGAGGCAGCGGGTGAACATCGTGGCGGCGGCCTTGGACGCGGCATACGCCGCCATGCCGTGCCGCGGCACGCCAGCCGCATTCGAGCTGACGGTAACGATTGCGCCCTGCCGGCGCGGTGACATCACCCGCGCCAGCGCACGACCGACATGGAACACGCCATCGGCATTGACCGCGAATACACGGCGCCAGTCGTCGTCGCCGGTCTCGGTGACACCGCCCACATGCAGTACGCCGGCCACGCTGGCGGCCAACATGATCGGTCCGATGCTGGACTCGACCTGGTCCACCAGGGCGTCCACCTCGGCGCTGTCAGTTACATCGAGTGCAAACGACGTCACCCGGGTATCTGACACGCGCGGCGCCTCGCGATCGGTCGCCACGACGGTGCAACCGGCCTCGGCCAGTAACCGTACCAGTGCCTCGCCGATGCCGCCGGCAGCACCGGTCACCAACGCCACGCGGCCTTCAAAGCCGGTCAACTGCATGCTGCAATCTCCTGTTGCTCGTCCCATTGGCGCAACCGCGCCGACAACCACGGCGCCAGCTGCGCCACCGCATCGCGGCCGGTCAGTTCTGCATGCAGGAACGGCAGTTCCAACGACTGCACCCTGCGCGCGTGTGCCCGCCACAACGCCGACTGCAACTGTGGCCGCGCCTGGTGATCCCGGCCCGCACGCACATGCACCAGCGTGCCATCGAACGGCCGGTGGATATGTTCACGGATCGGTCGATTGGTGCCGGTCACGGCGCGCACCACGCCATCGAGCACCACATCCGGCAGACTGCCCAGTGCACTGCCACCACGCCGCAGGAACGCGAGAATGCGTTCACGGCTGTCCAGTTCCGGATGCGCATCCGGGTCATGACCGGCAATCGCCAGCAGTGCCCGCAATGCAGCGATGGCATCGGGTTCCGGCTCGGCCCGCCAGCACTCGCTGGGATAGGCGTCCAGCAGCACCAGCTCTCCGACGTCGCGGCCGATCTCATGCAGCCGCACCGCCATCGCCTGGGCCAGGATGCCGCCCACCGACCAGCCCAGCAGATGCACCGGCCCCTTCGGCTGTAGTGCGACCACGCGCTGTACGTAATCGTTGGCCATCGCCTCGATGCTGCTCGGCAGTGGCAGCCGCGCGTCCAGTGCCGGCGACTGCAGGCCATACACCGGGCGGGCTGGTTGCAGTGCCCGGGCCAGGGTGCGGTAGTTCCAGGCGATGCCACCGGCCGGGTGCAGCACGAACAGCGACGTGGACCCGGCCGCTTCGGTCGCGGCCAGCGCGATTACCGGCCCCAGTGCGTGATCGGCCAGCGCGGGCGGCTCGGCAATGCGAACTGCCAGCGCGGCCACGGTGGGCTGGGCAAACAAGGCACCCAGACCCAGATCACAGCGCCAGCGCTGCTCGATGGCCAGCAGCAGGTGCACCGCCGACAGCGAGTCACCGCCGAGACTGAAGAAGTCCGCATCCACCGCCACCGGCGCCTCACGCCCAAGCGCCTGTGCGAACAGCAACGCCAGCTCCTCTTCCAACGGCGTGCGCGGCGCCAAGCCGGCAACTTCAAGTTGCGGTGGCTTCGGCAACGCGTTGCGGTCGAGCTTGCCGTTGGCGGTTACCGGCCAGTGGTCCACACCAACAAACGCCGAAGGCACCATGTAGTCCGGCACGCGCGTGGCCAGGTGGCTGCGCAGCGTCACGGCGTTGGCAAGCGCGGTTGGCACATAGGCCACCAGCCGGGCATCGCCGGGCGCGTCCTGGCGCAGCAGCACTTCCACGCGCTCCATGCCAGGCAGTTCGCGCAGTGCCGCCTCGATCTCGCCCAGTTCGATGCGCAGGCCGCGCAGTTTGACCTGATGGTCGCTGCGGCCCAGGTACTCGACCGCGCCGTTGCTACGCCAACGGGCTACGTCGCCGGTGCGGTAGATGCGCTCGCCCGGCAGGAACGGATCTGCAATGAAACGTTCGGCAGTCAGATCATCGCGACCGAGATAGCCACGCGCCAGCTGGACGCCACCCAGGTACAAGTCCCCGGGCACGCCCACCGGCACCGGCTGCATCCGGGCGTCCAGCACGTACAGGCGGGTGTTCCAGACCGGGAACCCGATCGGCACCGGCCGCGAACGATCCTGCGCCGACGCCGGCCAGTAGCTGACGTCCACCGCGGCTTCGGTCGGGCCATACAGGTTGTGCAGCTCGGCGTGCATGCGCGCGTGGAAGCGGTCGCGCAACGCAGCGTCCAGCGCCTCGCCACTGGTGAATACGCGGCGCAGCTGCAAACCTTCGGAGGCCGGCGCAGCGAGGAAGGCGTCGAGCATCGACGGCACGAAATGCGCCGTGGTGATGCCATGCCCGCGGATCAGCCGCGCCAGTTCGGTGGGGTCGCGATGCGCATCGGGCCCGGCAACCACCAGCGTGGCCCCGCACAGCAATGGCAGGAAGAACTCCCAGACCGAGACATCGAAGGTGGCCGGGGTTTTCTGCAGCACGCGGTCATCGGCGCGGATGCCGTAGTGCTCGCGCATCCACAGCAAGCGGTTGACGATGGCACGGTGTTCGACGACCACGCCCTTCGGTTCCCCGGTCGAACCGGAGGTATAGATCACATAGGCCGCATCGCTGGGCGCCGGATCGGCCCACGGCGCGGCGAAGCTCAGCGCGGTCCACTGCTCCGGCGCGAGCACCGGTACGCCGGCCATGCGCGCCGAAACCTCCGCCGCAGCCAGAACGCACACCGGCTGCGCCGAGGCGAAGATGCGCGCCAGCCGCTCATCGGGATGCGTAAGGTCCAGCGGAAGATAGGCCGCGCCTGCGCGCAGCACCGCAACCAGCGCGATCACCAGCTCCAGCGAGCGCGGCAATGCCACCGCCACCACGCTGCCCGGGCCGACATCCATCGCCCGCAGCTGTGCCGCCAGCGCGAAACTGCGCGCTTCCAGCGTTGCGTAATCCATGGCAGCGTCGCCGAACACCAGCGCAGGCGCGTGCGGGTCCCGATCCATGCCCTGCTGCAGCAGTTCAACCAGGGTGGTCTCAGGAAGCGCGTGCGCGGTGGCATTGAATTCCTGCAGCACCTGCTGCGCCTCCTCGGGCGTTGCCAGAGGCACGGCTGCGATATCGTCAGCCTGCAGTGCCGCCGACACGAATTGCAGCAGCCGCGCCGCGTGCGCCTCGACATCCTCGCGACTGTACAGCGCGGGATTGGCCTCGATCTCCAGATCCAGCAGACGCTGGCCATCGCCACGGAAGCCCAGCGTCAGGTCATCCACCGGCCCGGTGCAGAGCACCTCCAGCGTCGTCTGCACGCCCGTCAGCGCCAGCGGCCTGTAGAACGGCTGCACATTCACCAGCGGGCCGTGCAGGCGCTGCTGCGCGCCCACCAGGCCCAGATCCCGGCGCAGTTGCTCGCCTCGGTAACGGCCGTGCTTGCGCCCTTGGCTGAGCTGCCGGCCCAGGCTGCGGGTAAAGGTTTCGACGCTGCCCTCGCCGGCGGCCACGCGCAGCGGCAACACATTCATCACCATCGACGGCACCCGCGCCGACGCGTTGCCCAGCCGCCCCATGTAGGGCACGCCCAGCACCACTTCATCGGCGGCACTCATCCGCCGCAGGTACTCGGCCGCCAGCGCGGCCAGCACATCCGGCCAGGGCTGCAGCCAACGCACCGATGCCTGCAGCAACTGCTCACGCAATGCCGCATCGAGCGGCTGCACCCAGCGCAGCGCGTCGTCACTGGCCGCGAGCGTACCGGCCAGGCCCATGCCCGCCGGTGCCCCCTGCATGTGCTCGCGCCACCATTGCCCGGCCTGCGTGCGGCGCGGGTCGGCACGATAAGCAGCATCGTCGGCCAGCACCCCCGCCAGCCCCGGCAGAGGCTCACCCGTACGACCGGCATACAACGCGCACACGCGATCAGTGAACAGCGCCATGCCGTAACCATCGGCCGCCAGGTGATGCACGCGCAGGTACCACACCCAGCGTTGCCCGCCCAGTTCAAGCAGCACCTGCTGGCTGATCCGGTCGCGGGTGGGATCAACCGGGCTCAACCGGTCGGTGTGCATCAGGCTGCGCGCCGCAGCGGCGGGATCCGGCTCGGCGGAAACATCGCGTACCGAAAGCAGCGGCACGTGTACCGGGTCATGCCACTGTAGTGGCTGGCCATCGGCCCCTTCGGCAAAGCGCAATGCGAAGGCCTCGGCCTCGCGCGCAGCCTGGTCTGCCGCTGCGACGAATGCGGCCACGTCCAGCGGGCCGTCGATCCATACCGCGTGCGCGGTATTGAATGACGGATTGTCCGGTGCCAGCCGCTGTGCAAACCACAGCCCGGCCTGGGCCTCGGTCAACGCCACCGGCGTGGCCAGCGCTGCGGTGTTCATGCGTTCTGCGCGGCCTGCAGTTGCTGCACCACACCCCACCACTGGCGCAGCGTGGTGTGCTCGGCCAGCTGCGAGAACTCCAGCGGAAGGCCAGTGTTGCCCCAGGCCAGGACCAGGCCGAGCATGCGCATTGAATCCAGGTCCAGGTCGATCAGGTTGTCGTCGTCACCGATCTCGGCCGGCGTGCACTCCAGGACGCGCGCGACGTCGGCGCGCATCCGCTCCAGATCCAGCACCTCACCGGTGGCCGTCATCACAGCACCTCCAGCAGCTGATCGGTGGTCATCGGCACGCCGCAGGTGCGCGCGATCCAGTGCAGCGCCTGATCGTGGTCGGCGCGCGAGAAGTCCGCCACGGCATCGGCGGCAATGAAGGCCTCGATATCACGCTGGAACGCCTCGACCACGGTCGCGGTGCAGCCGATATGGGCGTACACGCCGGTCACCAGCAACTGGTCGCGTCCACGCACCCGCATCAGCGTCTCCAGGTTGCTGCGCTGGAATGCGCTGTAGCGGTGCTTCACCAGCACGTGCTCGCCCGGGTGCGGTGCCAGCGCCTCGATGATCGGTTCATGGTCGGCGCTGCGACGCATGCCCGGCCCCCACAGATCGGCCTGAAGGCCACGGTCTCGACGGTCCTGGTCACCATGCTGCGCGGTGTAGAACACCGGAATGCCGTGCGCGCGGCAATGCGCCAGCAGGCGTGCGATGTTGTCCACGGCCGGCCGCAGCGGTGCATTGCCGGCGTCGAATGCGGCCAGGAAATAACGCTGCATGTCGTGCACCAGCAGCGCGACACGATCGCGCCGGGGACGCCACGGTCCGCGCGCCTGCGGTAGCTCAGTCGCGGTCGGCAAGGGGTAGTCGGTGATACGGGGCAGCGCCATCAGCGCGTTCCTCCTGTCTGTTGCAGATGACGCGCACGCAGCTGCGCGCGCAGTTCGCGGCGGCTGACCTTGCCGACCGCGGTGGTATCGAAGCTGTCGACGAACACAACCTGGTCGGGCACCTTGAACGCAGCCAGGCCGCGCCCGCGCATCCAGGCCTTCAGTGCCGGCGCCTTGAACGGTTCGCCTTGCGGGATCACAAAGGCGCAGCTGCGCTCGCCCAGGTACTCGTCGGGAATCGAGACCACGGCCGCATCGAACACGCCCGGATGTGCCAGCAAGTGATCCTCGATCTCTTCGGCAGAGATCTTCTCGCCCGCCCGGTTGATGTGGTCACCCGCACGCCCCTGTACCACCAGGTAGCCCCCGGGCAGCTGCTGCACGCGGTCACCGGTACGGTAGAAACCGTCGTCGGTGAACGAGCGGGCATTGGCCACCGCATCGTTGTGGTAGCCACGGATGGTGTACGGCCCACGGGCGAGCAGATGCCCTACCTCGCCTTCGGCCACCGGCTGGTCATGGTCATCGACCACGCGCACCTCGTCGTCCAGGCTGATCGGCCGGCCCTGGCAGGCCACGATCAGCTCCTCCGGGTCATCCAGCCGCGTGTAGTTGACCAGGCCTTCGGCCATGCCGAACACCTGCTGCAGCGTGCAGCCAAGGCCATCGATCACCCGTCGTGCGGCTTCCGGCACCAGTTTGGCGCCGCCTACCTGCAGTACCTGCAGGCTGGACAGGTCATGCTTGCTGGTGGCGGCGGCCTGTGCCCACAGCAACGCCAGCGGCGGCACCAGCCCGCAGCAGGTCACCCGCTCCCGAGCGATCAGCGGGAAGGCCGCATCCGGGCCGGGGCCCGGGCTGAGCACCACGCGGGCACCGGCGTACAGCGCGCCGAAGAAGCCGGGCGAGCTCATCGGGAAGTTGTGCGCAGCCGGCAGCGCGACCAGATAGACGCTGTCGCGGTCGATGCCGCAGATTTGATTGCTGGCGCGGAACGAATAGATGTAGTCGTCGTGCGTGCGTGGAATCAGCTTGGACAGCCCGGTGCTGCCTCCGGAAATCTGCAGGAACGCCACCGACTGCGGGTCCGGATCGGACGGCAGCTGGCTGCGATCGCCCTGCAGTGCCTCCAGCGCGATGAACTCCGCCGCATCGCCGTCGATCACCACATGGCGAACCGCCGGCACTTCGGCCTGCAGCGCCCTTGCCAACCCGCGATGATCGAAGCCATCGTGCAGTGTGGTGGTGATGTAGGCACTGGCTTCCGCCTTGTTGGCGAAGTGGACCAGCTCGGTGATGCGGTGCGCCGGCAACGCATACACCGGCACCAGGCCGGCGCGGAACAGGCCGCAGACCGTGGCGATGAACCCGGCGGTATTGCCCAGCTGCACCAGCACCCGTTCGCCAGGCTGCAAGCCGAGCGCCAGCAGGCCCGCACCGATGCGGCCTGCCTCATGCCACAGCTGCGCATAGCTCAGGCGTACGTCGCCGGCGACCACCGCGATGTCATCGGCATAGCGTTCTGCACGCTCGCGCAGGAAACCCGGGAAGGTCTCGCCACGCCAGTGACCGGCTTCGCGATAGCGCGTCACCAGCGCGTCGGGCCACACCTGCTGCAGTGGCAGGCGGGAGGATTCAACGGAAGCATTCATGCGGCAGGCTCGATGGCGGGCGCGGATTCATGGACACCCAGCGCGTTCAACAGGGCAGCGAACTTCGCTGCGGTTTCGGCAACCTCTGCCTCGGGGTGCGACTCGGCGACGATGCCTGCACCGGCGTACAGGCGCAGCTGCGCGCCCTGCAGGCGCGCGCAGCGGATCGCCACGTACCAGTCGCCGTCACCCTGCGCGTCCAACCAACCCACGGCGCCGGCATAGAAGCCACGCGGCACCGGTTCCAGCTCGCGGATGCGCTGCAGCGCCGCCAACCGCGGCGTACCGCAGACCGCCGGCGTAGGGTGCAGCTGCGCCAGCAGTTCGGCGGCTGACGTCTGCGGATCCTTCAGCGTGGCGTGGATGCGGGTGCCCAAGTGCCACATGCTGGCGGTGGCATGCAGCACCGGGCGCGGCTGCGCATCGATGTGGCTGCAGTA
This sequence comes from Stenotrophomonas sp. GD03958, assembly GCF_029839005.1. Taxonomy (NCBI): domain Bacteria; kingdom Pseudomonadati; phylum Pseudomonadota; class Gammaproteobacteria; order Lysobacterales; family Lysobacteraceae; genus Stenotrophomonas; species Stenotrophomonas sp. GD03958. The sequence goes on from NZ_JAOBZT010000093.1 coordinate 8,497, forward strand.
CGGTGCCAGGCCCTGGACGATGGCCTCGACCACGTGGCGGTGCTCGTCGTGGTCCTTGTTCGAGGCCAGCAGCGCCTGCGCCGCACGCTCGTCCTCGGCGGCATCGGCGCTGCGCCGCGCGGAACCGGCCAGCGGATGCGACAACAGCTCGGCGCCACGCTTGCGCAGCAGCAGTTCCGGCGTCGCGCCCACCAGCCAGGCCGGCGCCTGGCCCAGCTCCACCGGAAGCGGCACCGCGTAGGTCGCCACCGACGGATCCGCGCCCAAACGTGCCAGCAGCACGTCCGGAGAAAGCACCTGGCGGGTGCGTGCCAGCAGGCTGCGCGCCAGCACCACCTTATGCAGGTTCTGCTCGGGCGCACGCAAGGCCTGCACTGCCGCAGCGACTGCAGCGGCATAGTCCTGCGGCACAGGTTCGGCCCGCAGGGCGCCGTCCAGCGGCGGTGCGGCCTGCGGCTGCAGTGCCAGCGCCGGCAGCAGGCGCTCGGGCTGGTACAGCGCATCGTCGGCACGCGGCTCGAACGGCACCGCGCCAACCAGCAGGCCCGGGCCGCCACGCTGCTGGGCAAAGAACTCCGAAACGCGTTCTGCCAACGTCGCCAGTGCACCGGCTGGCAACGTGGCGCGGCAACCGCGGGCGTGCACGTGCTGACCGGCATGCCGCAGCAGGAACAGCGACGCGTCGTCGGTGCTCTCCTGTGGTGCTGGCGCAGCCTCCGGCCACGCGCCCTGCATCAGGGAATCGTTCATGGGGTCTCCTTCATCCGATGCGCTGCGGCCAGCGGGCACAGCAACAGCAGCAGCGCGCCCACCAGCAGGTAAGGCAGGCTTGGCCCGCCGCGATACAACAGCGTGCCGAGCATCGGCCCGGCCACCATGCCCAGCCCCTGCGCGGCCGCCACGGTGCCTGCGGCGCCGCCCTGCTCGTGCGCCTCCACCGCGTCGGCGGCCAGCGCCTGGAACGAGGGAAATACGAAGCCCATGCCGAACGCGGCCAGCGCATACGCCGCCGGCAACTGCCAGGCCTGCTGCACGCCTGCCACCGAGGCAAAGCCAATGCCGGAAATCAGGGCGCCGAGGACGATCCAGCGACGTGGATGTGCCTCCAGCTTCATCACCAGCGCCTGCGCCAGGATCAGGCCGACGCCAACGGCGGTGAGTGCAATGCCGGCCATCCGCGCGCCCGCCGCTGCATCCAGGCCCAGGCGATCAATCGCAAAGAAGCCCACCGTGACCTGCGCGATGGTTACCGAGACCATCGCGATGAACGCGGCCAGCTGTGGCAGGCGCAGGCGTGGGTCGAGGCGACTCATCGGCGTGCGACGCTGTGCGTTGCCAGCGGCCACCGGGGGCGTCGCCGGCAGTCGCCAGGCCAGCAGCGCCAACGCCACCGATGGCAGCAGTGCAGCCACATACAGCGCCAGCGAGAGATTCGTATAGGCCAGCCAGCCAGCGGCGGCCGGGCCCAGCACCATGCCCGATGCATTTGCGCTGCCCAGCCGCGCGAGGAATTTTGCACGCTGTCCGGTGGGTGCCTTGTCGGCGATCAGGGCCGCAGCGGTGGGCGGCACTGCGGCGTAGAACAAGCCGATCAGGCCACGCGCTCCCACCAGCACCAGTACCGATACCAGCACCGGCGGCACCGCCTGCAGGGCAACGTCGATGAACACCGCCAGCGCGATGTAGACGACGGTGTAGGCAGTCATCGCCAGCATCAACACGCGCTTGCGGCCGATGCGGTCGCTGAGCTGGCCCCACGGGCGCGCAGCCAGCATCCACAACACGCCTGCGGCGGTAACCGACAGGCCGGCATGCCACTCGGACAGCCCGAGCATGCGGACCACCGGACCGATCACGGCGACGAAGGACATCATCGCCATGGTGCCGATCAGGGCGGCCAATACCAGCGCCGGCAAGCCGGGAACGACGGGACGTGCGTGCATGGAACACCAGCCGTAACAGGAAGGGATCGCCGGGCGCACCTGCGCCCCGCCCGGCGCCGGCCCTGCTCAGGACCGGACGCCATCCTCAAATGATAACGGCTCGTATTTGCATTTGATACCCATTCTCTTGAATGGGTACGCAACAGTGGGTTCAGCGCATTGAACGCAGGCCGAGCAGGCCACGGCACTTGAACCACCACTCCAGCGGCAGCGTCACCAGCGGCGGGATCGCTGCCAGCAGCGCCAGGGCACTGGCCCACCACGGCCAGCGCAGTCGTACCGCCGCAAACAGGGTCACCGCCACATAGAGCAGGAACGCCACGCCGTGCAGGGGTCCGAACAGCTTCACCAGGGCCACGTTGGCCATCGGGCCGTACTTCATCCACATGCCGAGGAGCAGACCGGCCCAGCTCACGGCCTCGATGAAAGCGACCGCGGCGAACAGGCGTCCGGTCGGGTGCATGGGGGAACGTTGGGTCACGCGGGACTCCGGCATCGGGATATCAAATGCGAATGATACGCAGATGCACGCCGCGGCAGGTAGCGCCGGGCCATGCCCGGCGGGCGCACCGTCATCAGCAACACGGCGTGTCCACCAAGGTGGACACCTACCGGAGCGTGTATGGCAGAACCTGCTCCCCGATCTCACGCAACACCGCGTCCATCGGCCGCCCGTTGTCGACCAGATTGAACATCACATGCGCCACGCCCTGCGCATGCACGCGCAGCAGGTAGTCACGCAGGCCATCGCGGCCGACCTTCAGGCCCAGTGGCAGCGGCTCGGCTGGTGCCTGCGGATCGGCCTGCAGATCCAGCAGCATCGACTGCACGAACGGCTTGCCTGGCCCAGCGCCTTGCGCCTGCGCCTGTTGCCACAGGCCGATGCGCCCTTCCTGCGCGGCCTCTTCGCGGTGATAGGTGGCCCAGCCTTCGGCCTCACGCGCGATCCACTGCAGGCTCTGCCGCGCAGTGCCCACCACCAGCATCGGAATGCGCGTGGCCGGGGCCGGCAGTACGTCGAAGCCACCGGTGGCCTGCGCTACCGCGACCCTTTCTTCGGCCTCCGGTGACAACGCTGCGCGCAACAACGTCCAGCGTTCGCGGAACGTCGCCGCCCTGCCCTGCAGATCCTCGCCTAATGCGGCGAACTCTTCCGGGCGATCGCCCGAACCCAGGCCCAGCACGAAGCGGCCGTCACTGATCCGGTCCAGGCTCAAGGCCGACTTCGCCACCTGCAGCGGCTGGCGCAACGGCAGCACAATGGCCGCGCTGCCAACCACGACGCGCTCGGTCGCCGCAGCCAGCATGCCCAGCCACAGGAACGGGTCATCCAGCGCGCTCGCTGTCGCGTCCGGACCCTGCGGCACCATCAGCGGCACGTCGCGCGTCCACAAAGCGGCAAAGCCCAGGTCATCGGCCAGTCGCGCGATACGTCGCGCCTCACGTGGATCGGCCAACCCATGCGACGCCACGGGCGTCATCAGGCCCAGGCTCAGACCCTGCTGCGGAAACAAGGCAGCGTACGCGGGATTGAAATCACTCATGCCGCCAGCTTAGCGTGAAGGCCTGCGGCAACAATGACGCGCCGCCCACCACCGGAAGAACACTGCATGCCGACGATCCGCCCCGCCCACGTCGATGACCTGCCCGCGATCAGCACGGTGTGCCTGGCTGCCTTCACTGCGGCGGTCGCACCTTCGCTCAGCGCGGCCGGCATCGCCACCTTCGGCAGCGTCGCCGCGGCCGAAGCGTTCGGCGCGCGCCTACACGGCGACAACCACATCCTGGTGGCCGAGCAGGACGGCCGCGTCGTCGGCGTGATCGAACTGAAGGAAGGCCGGCACCTGGCGATGCTGTTCGTCGATCCCGGCTACCAGGGTCAGGGCATCGGCCATGCTTTGTTCGACGCGGTGCTCCCGCAGGTGCGCGAGCCGGTCCTGACCGTGCGCGCCTCACTCAATGCAGTGCCAACCTACCTGCGCTATGGCTTCGTGCTGGACGGCGGCGTCGGCGAGTTCAACGGGCTGGTGTGCCAGCAGATGGTGCGGGCAGCCGCCTGAGGGCAGCGGGTGTCATGCCCCGCTGCACGGCCGATATAAGCAAACTGAATCAGCAGGCTCCCCGGCCGTTCCTACAATGGCCTGCCACCCTGCCCTTCGAGATGCTGCCGATGCGCGTCGCGCTTTCTATGTTGCTGCTGGCTTCGGCCTTGAGCGCCTGCACCCCGGCCCCGGTTTCCATCGCCAACTCCGCCGAGGTGCCCGCGCCGGCCAAGGCAATCGCCTGGCGCCAGGGCGATGTCGATGATGCCTTCGCCGAGGCCGCCGACAGCGGCAAGCCGGTGCTGCTGTACTGGGGCGCCGTCTGGTGCCCACCGTGCAACCAGCTCAAGGCGGGCCTGTTCAAGGACCCGGCCTTCATCGCGCTGACCAGCAAATTCGTTCCCGTCTACCTGGATGGCGACGAGGAAGGTGCGCAAGCCTGGGGTGAGCGCTTCGGCGTACGCGGCTATCCGACCCTGATCGTGCTGGACCCACAGCGCAACGAAATCACCCGCGTGGCCGGCGGCAATGATGCCACCGAACTGACCCGGGCACTGACCGTCGCCGCAGGCCGCCGCGGTGCTGTTGCCGCCACCTTGGCCACCGCGTTGGCAACGCCGGACCGACTGGCCGCCGAAGACTGGCAGGTGCTGGGCGACTACGGCTGGGAAGTGGACGCCAACCGCCTGGCCGGCGAGCGCAGCAGCGAGGATGTGCTGCGCCAGTTGTCCAAGGCCGCACCCGACGCTGCCCTGCAGCGCCGCTTCGCTCTGCTGGCCTTGGCAACGGCCGAAAAGCCCGATGCCTCGCCCACCGAAGTACGCGAGCTGCTGCAGGCCGTGCTGGCGCAGCCCGCCGAAGTCCGCCGCAACCGTGAGTTGCTGGGCTATGCAGGCGTGCAGCTGGTCAAGCAGGCCAGTGCCGGGCCGGCCACCAGCAACACGCTGGGACAGCAGCTGCTGGTGGCATTGGAGCGGGCAGACGCCGAGCGCGGCGACCGCGCCGACGACGCATTGTCGCGTGCGTTGACCGAAGTGTCGCTGGCCCGCCAGCAGCAGCCGAAGGGCGCATTGCCCGCGGCCCTGGTTGATCGGGTCAAGCAGCGCGTGGCTGCTGCCGACGCTGCCGCCACCGATGCGCATGCGCGCCAGGCCACGATCAGCAGCGCGGTCTACGCACTACGCCAGGTCGGCGACGACGCAGGCGCCGAGTCGCTGTTGCTGGCGGAACTGAAGCGCAGCGAACAGCCGTACTACTACATGCCCGAGCTGGCCGAACTGGCCGAGCAGCGCGGCGACACCGCCGGTGCGCTGGAGTGGTTGAAGCGTGCCTACGACGGTGCGCGGGGCCCGGCCACCCGCGTGCAGTGGGGCGTGCTGTATGTGGAAGGCCTGCTGAAGCTGGCACCGGACGATGCACCACGCATCGAGCAGGCGACCGCCTCGCTGATCGCCGAGCTGGAGGCACAGCCGTCGGGCTACCACCAGCGCACCCGCCAACGCTTCGAGCGCCTGGCCGGGCAGTTGAAGGCGTGGAGCGGCAAGCACCAGGGCGCGGAGACACTGGCGCGGCTGCAGCAGCGGATGCAGCAGGCGTGCGGTGACCAGGTGGATGGTGCGTGCAAGGATTGGTTGAGTTGAGTTGATGAGGGCGCTGGCGGCTGGTTCGTCTGCCGGCGCCTTCGGGGCTGGCCGGGACACGCCGTAAACCCATCCTTGGGGGCTCGATGGCGCCATCCATGGCGCCAACGGTTCCGGCCAGCCCCTCCCCCCGCCACCGGACCGTTTCCTGCGAGCGCGGGCAGC
>NZ_JAOBZT010000094.1:0-13670 GCF_029839005.1 Stenotrophomonas sp. GD03958
GTCGGGCAGGATCGCTCCCGCCCGTCCCGGATCAGGCCTTCTCGGCCATCTTCTTGGCCTTCTCGACCGCTTCTTCGATGCCGCCGACCATGTAGAACGCCTGCTCCGGCAGGTGGTCGTACTCGCCATCGACGATGGCCTTGAAGCCACGGATGGTGTCCTTCAGCGGCACGTACTTGCCCGGCGAACCGGTGAACACTTCGGCCACGTGGAACGGCTGGCTGAAGAAGCGCTCGATCTTACGGGCGCGCGACACGGCCTGCTTGTCCTCTTCGGACAGTTCGTCCATGCCCAGGATCGCGATGATGTCCTTCAGTTCCTTGTACTTCTGCAGGGTCTGCTGGACGCGCTGGGCGGTGTCGTAGTGCTCGTGGCCGATGACCAGCGGGTCCATCTGGCGGCTGGTGGAGTCCAGCGGATCGACGGCCGGGTAGATACCCAGCGAGGCGATCGAACGCGACAGGGTGACGGTCGAGTCCAGGTGGGCGAAGGTGGTCGCCGGCGACGGGTCGGTCAGGTCGTCCGCGGGAACGTAGACGGCCTGGATCGAGGTGATCGAACCGTTCTTGGTCGAGGTGATGCGCTCCTGAAGGACGCCCATTTCCTCGGCCAGGGTCGGCTGGTAACCCACGGCGGACGGCATACGACCCAGCAGTGCCGACACTTCGGTACCGGCCAGGGTGTAACGGTAGATGTTGTCGACGAACAGCAGGACGTCCTTGCCCTTGCCGTTTTCGTCCTTCTCGTCGCGGAAGTACTCGGCCATGGTCAGGCCGGTCAGCGCGACGCGCAGACGGTTGCCCGGCGGCTCGTTCATCTGGCCGTACACCATCGCCACCTTGTCCAGGACGTTGGAGTCCTTCATTTCGTGGTAGAAGTCGTTGCCCTCACGGGTACGCTCACCCACGCCGGCGAACACGGACAGGCCGCTGTGCGCCTTGGCGATGTTGTTGATCAGCTCCATCATGTTGACGGTCTTGCCGACGCCGGCGCCGCCGAACAGGCCGACCTTGCCGCCCTTGGCGAACGGGCACATCAGGTCGATGACCTTGATGCCGGTTTCCAGCAGCTCGGTGGCCGGGGACTGGTCTTCATACGACGGCGCAGCGCGGTGGATTTCCCAGTTGTCGCTGGCAGCGACCGGGCCGGCTTCGTCGATCGGACGGCCCAGCACGTCCATGATGCGGCCCAAGGTGCCGGCGCCGACCGGCACCGAGATGCCACGGCCGGTGTTGACGGCAACCAGGTTGCGCTTCAGGCCGTCGGTGGAACCGAGGGCGATGGTACGCACCACGCCGTCACCCAGCTGCTGCTGGACTTCGAGGGTGATCTCGGTGTTTTCCACCTTCAGTGCGTCGTACACCTTCGGCACCGATTCACGCGGGAATTCGACGTCGACGACCGCGCCGATGATCTGAACGATCTTGCCCTGACTCATTGCTGCATCCTCTAATGTGTGCTTTGAACGAACGCGGTCAGACTGCTGCCGCGCCGCCGACGATTTCGGAGATTTCCTGGGTGATCGCTGCCTGGCGCGCCTTGTTGTAGACGAGCTGCAGGGTGCCGATCAGCTTGTTGGCGTTGTCGCTCGCCGCCTTCATCGCAACCATGCGTGCGGCATGCTCGGAGGCGACGTTTTCCAGCAGTGCCTGGTACACCAGCGACTCGATGTAACGCGTCATCACGTGCTCCAGCACGGTCGCGGCATCGGGTTCGTACAGATAATCCCAGTCGTGGTGAGCGACCTGCTTCTCAGCCGGCGGCAGCGGCAGCAGCTGATCGAAGCTGGCCTTCTGCACCATGGTGTTCACGAAGCGGTTGTACACCAGGTACACGCGGTCGATCTTGCCTTCGGTGAAGGCGTCGAGCATGACCTTGATCACACCGATCAGCGATTCCAGCTTCGGCACGTCGCCGATGTGGGTCACGCTGCCGACCATGTTGACCTTCACGCGGCGGAAGAAGGTCGAAGCCTTCTGGCCGATGGTCACCAGGTCCACTTCGGCACCCTTGTCCTGCCATGCTTTGGCTTCGCCCAGCATCTTGCGGAACAGGTTGTTGTTCAGGCCGCCGGCCAGGCCGCGATCGGAGGAGATCACGATGAAGCCGACCCGCTTGACCTGCTCGCGCTCGACCAGGAACGGATGCTGGTAGTCGGTGCTGGCCTGGGCCAGATGACCGATCACCTGCTTCATCGCCTGCGCGTACGGACGCGAGGTCTTCATCCGATCCTGCGCCTTGCGGATCTTGGAGGCCGAGACCATTTCCAGGGCGCGCGTCACCTTGCGGGTGTTCTGCACGCTCTTGATCTTGGTTTTGATTTCGCGTCCGCTTGCCATCTCTTGTTTCCCGTGGCGCGGGGCTGATGCCCCGCGTTGTTCAACCGTTTGTCATCTGGTCCAGCGGAGCCGGAGGCTCCGCTCTACAGGACCGCGATTACCAGCTGCCGGTGGTCTTGAACTCGGCGATGCCCTTCTTGAAGGCACCTTCGATGTCGTTGTCCCAACCGCCGGTGGCGTTGACCTTGCTGATCAGCTCGCCCTGGGTGTTGGCGAAGTGGGCGTGCAGGCCTTCTTCGAACGCCAGCAGCTTGTTGACCGGCACGTCGTCCAGGTAACCCTCGTTGACGGCGTAGATCGACAGCGCCTGGTTGGCGATCGACATCGGCGCGTACTGCTTCTGCTTCATCAGCTCGGTGACGCGCTGGCCACGCTCCAGCTGCTTGCGGGTCGCTTCGTCCAGGTCCGAGGCGAACTGCGCGAAGGCAGCCAGCTCACGGTACTGGGCCAGCGAGATACGGATACCGCCCGACAGCTTCTTGATGATCTTGGTCTGGGCCGAGCCACCGACGCGCGACACCGAGATACCGGCGTTCACGGCCGGGCGGATGCCGGCGTTGAACAGGTCGGTTTCCAGGAAGATCTGGCCGTCGGTGATCGAGATCACGTTGGTCGGAACGAACGCGGACACGTCGCCGGCCTGGGTTTCGATGATCGGCAGCGCGGTCAGCGAACCGGTCTTGCCGGTGACCTTGCCTTCGGTGAACTTCTCGACGTACTCCTCGGACACGCGGGCAGCGCGCTCGAGCAGACGGGAGTGCAGGTAGAACACGTCACCCGGGTAGGCTTCGCGGCCCGGCGGGCGCTTCAGCAGCAGCGAGATCTGGCGGTAGGCGACGGCCTGCTTGGACAGATCGTCGTACACGATCAGCGCGTCTTCGCCGCGGTCCATGAAGTACTCACCCATGGTGCAGCCCGAGTAGGCGCTGATGTACTGCATGGCAGCCGATTCGGAAGCGGTCGCGGCCACCACGATGGTGTGGGCCAGCGCGCCGTTCTCTTCCAGCTTGCGCACGATGTTGGCGATGGTCGACGCCTTCTGGCCGATCGCAACGTAGACGCACTTGATGCCAGTGCCCTTCTGGTTGATCACCGCATCGATCGCCATGGCGGTCTTGCCGGTCTGGCGGTCACCGATGATCAGCTCGCGCTGGCCACGGCCGATCGGGATCATCGAGTCGACCGACTTGTAACCGGTCTGCACCGGCTGGTCGACCGACTTGCGCCAGATCACGCCCGGAGCAACGCGCTCCACCGGAGCGGTCAGGTCGGTGCCCAGCGGGCCCTTGCCGTCGATCGGCTCGCCCAGCGCATTCACGACGCGGCCCAGCAGTTCCGGACCGACCGGCACTTCCAGGATGCGACCGGTGGTCTTGGCGACGTCGCCTTCGCGCAGGTGCTCGTAGTCACCCAGGACCACGGCGCCGACCGAGTCGCGCTCCAGGTTCAGGGCCAGTGCGAAGGTGTTGTTCGGCAGTTCGATCATTTCGCCCTGCATCACGTCGGCCAGACCGAAGATGCGCACGATGCCGTCGGACACGCTGGTCACGGTGCCTTCGTTGCGCGATTCCGCGGCCAGCTTGACCTTCTCGATGCGGTTCTTGATCAGTTCGCTGATTTCGGAGGGGTTGAGCGTGGTTGCCATCGTCAAGTCCTAGTGCCGGCAGCGGGGCCGGACGTTAAATGAATTCAGTTAGCGAGCGCGGTCTGCAGACGGGCCAGCTTGCCCTTCAGCGAACCATCGATGACCACGTCGCCGGCGTCGATCACGGCGCCGCCGATCAGCGAGGCATCGACCGCGGTGGTCACGTCGACCTCGCGGTTGAAGCGCTTGCGCAGCGCGACCTTGATCGCATCCAGCTCAGCGGCCGACAGTTCGGCCGCCGAGGTGACGGTGGCCTTGACCACGTGCTCGGCTTCGGCGCGCAGGGCGTCGAACATGCCGGCGATTTCCGGCAGCAGCGGCAGACGATGCGATTCGGCCAGGATGGCCAGGAAGCGCGAGTAGGTCTCGCCGTGCGACACCGGCGCCAGCAGGGCGACGGCGTCGTCACGACCCAGCTCCGGGTTGGCGAGCAGGGCCGCCACGCGCGGGTCGGCGGCGACGTGGGCGGAGAACGCCAGGGCGTCCGACCACGGCGCGAACGCGCCTTCGTCGCGCGCGGTCGCGAACGCGGCGCGGGCGTACGGGCGGGCAAGCGTGAGGGCCTGGCTCATCCTTAGATCTCCGAGGCCAGCTCGTCGAGCAGCGCCTTGTGGGCGTTGGCGTCGATTTCGCGCTTGAGCAGCTTTTCGGCACCGGTCACGGCCAGCGCGGACACCTGCTTGCGCAGATCTTCACGGGCACGGTTGGCGGCGGCGTCGATTTCAGCCTGGGCCAGTTCCTTCTGACGGGTGGCTTCGGTGATCGCTTCGTTACGGGCAGCATCAACGATCTGGTTGGCACGCGCGTGGGCCTGATCGATGATCTCGTTGGCCTTGGTGCGGGCTTCCTTCAGCGCTTCGTTGACCTTCTCCTGCGCCTGGGCCAGATCTTTCTGGCTGCGGTCGGCAGCAGCGAGGCCCTCAGCAATCTTCTGCTGGCGCTCTTCGATCGCGTTCATCAGCGGCGGCCAGATCTTGGTCGCGATGATCCAGATCAGACCAGCGAAGGCCAGCGCCTGCGCAAGAAGGGTGAAATTGATATTCATGGTTAGCTCGATCGCTGGTTTCGGGGTGGACGCGCCGCCGTAGCGGCACATCCGGCCTTCATCCGAAACCGGGTGCATCAGCACCCGGTCGTCTCAAACCGCTGTATCAGCCGGCCAGAGCCTTGGTGACGGCGCCAGCGAAGGCAGCCGACAGCGGGTTGGCGAAGGCCAGCAGCAGGCCAACGGCGACCGAGATGATGAACGCGGCGTCGATCAGGCCGGCGGTGATGAACATGCGGACCTGCAGGACCGGGATCAGTTCCGGCTGGCGGGCGGCCGACTCCAGGAACTTACCAGCCATGATGGCCAGACCCAGACCGGCGCCCAGCGCGGCCAGGCCGATCATGATGCCGACGGCAAGGGCGGTGGAGCTCTGAATCTGCGCGAAGTTGGTCAGGACGGCGAAGTACATGGTTATCTCCAGGAACTTAAGTTGCTAAGGGTGATGAAACGGATGAAGGTTGAAACGCGTTGAAGCTTGAAACTCAGTGAGCGTCTTCCGACAGGCTCAGGTACACGATCGACAGCATCATGAAGATGAAGGCCTGCAGCGGGATCACCAGCAGGTGGAACAGCATCCAGCCGAGGCCGAACACACCACCGGCAATGGCACCGAAGAATCCGGCACCACCCAGCACCCAGATCAGCAGGAACACGATTTCGCCGCCGAACATGTTGCCGAACAGTCGCATCGCCAGCGAGATCGGCTTGCTCAGCCACTCGACGATGTTGAGGATCAGGTTGAACGGCATCATCCACTTGCCGAACGGCGCCGTCAGGAATTCCTTGATGAAGCCGCCCAGGCCCTTGGACTTGAGCGCGAAGAACAGCATCAGGAAGAACACGCTGATGGCCATGCCCAGGGTGGCGTTGACGTCAGCGGTCGGGACCGGCTTCCAGTAGTGCACGCCCGCCCATTCCAGCGGCTTGGCGATGAAATCGGCCGGGATCATCTTCAGCAGATTCATCAGCAGAATCCAGAAGAAGATCGTGATGGCGATCGGCGTGACCAGCTTGCTCTTGCCGTGGTAGGTGTCCTTGGCCTGGCGGTCGACGAACTCCAGGCAGATCTCGACGAAGGCCTGCCACTTGCCCGGCACGCCGGCGGTAGCCTTGCGGGTCCCCAGCCAGAACGCGACCACGATCACCAGGCCCATCAGGACGGCGGTGAGGAAGGTATCGACGTGGATATGCCAGAACATACCCTCACCCTTGCCGACCGGCGCGGTCAGGTTGTGCAGGTGATGCTGGATGTAGCTGGTAGGGGTTAGAGCCTCGCCCGCCATGTGTCCGGAACCTTCAGTTAATTGAATTCTGTCAACGCCTGGCCATCGCCAGGACCTGGAACATCAAGCCGACGGCGATACCGGCCAACAGCGCCAATGCAGGCAGCTTGAAGACCAGGAACCCCACCAGCAGGACGCCGAAAACCACGACCCACTTGGCCACGATCGCAATGATCAGGCGAGCCATCGCCGATCCTGCGGCCACCGCACCTCCGCCCAGCGCCATCCGTGCTGCAACCCAGCCACCGGCCGAAATGGCCACACCAGACGCCAGCGCGCCGAGGGCATATTTCGGACCCACCAGCAGGAAGGCCAGGGCCAGGACAGCGACCGCGGCCAGCGGGTAGACCGCGGCGCGCAGCATCAGTCGCCGACCCGCGTCAACGGAGTTCAGCACAGGACGTCCCGCGTGGTTGCATGTGGAGGGTTGAGGCGGCTACAGCAGGGGGGGCCTCATCGAGCCGCCAAATTATAGCAATGGGACAATTTGCGAGACAACCGCTGCCTGTTCATCCCGGGAAGGCGCAAGTTGCGGTAACGGTTACATTTTTGCGTACCACCGGGGGGACAATGACGTCCGCACGATGTTGCACCGCAGTATTGAACTTTGGTCGCAGTCGACGGAACTTTCACCGGATGCGCCGGTCCGATTACCCGACCTGCCTGCAGCATCCTCGTCGGCTCCACCCCGCAGGTCCCACGATGGCCCCGAAGCCCGTCTCCGGGGCCATCTCTTTGCATCGTCGTGACAGCGCTGAACCGTGCACACGCCGTGGACCATACGTTCACGGATGGTGGACGGGCCCGTCCCGCACAGTGGTCTTCATTCTGATGAACCACTGCAAGGACTCTTCGATGCGCCCCGTACCCACTCTGCTCGCCCTCTCCCTGCTCGCTGCCGGCGCCTCGTTCGCCAATGCCGCCCACGCCGCCGAAGGCGACGACCGTTTTGCCCTGCGCCTGGGTGCGATGAACATCGACTCGGACAACACCCTCCGCGGCAACACCAACGTGGCCGGCCAGGACATCGGCTTCTCCGAGGACTTCAAGCTGGGTGGCAAGGAGTGGGAGCCGCGCATTGACGGCATGTTCCGCATCAGCAACCGCCAGCGCCTGCTGTTCAACTACTTCAAGTACGACAAGGACCGCCGCGAAACCCTCGGCCAGGACATCTCCTTCGGTGACGTCAGCGTGCCGTCCGGCAGCTTCGTCAAGGGCGAACTGAAGTACCAGGTGGCCAGCCTTGTCTATGACTACTCGGTGGTGGACACCGACACCTTCGACCTCGGCCTGCAGCTGGGTGCCGAGTACGCCAAGGTCAGCACCAAGGCCTACGCCGATCTGGGCACTGTCTATGAAGGCCAGTTCCTCAACGAGAAGACCGACGGCGTGGCGCCGGTGGTCGGTGCACGCTTGAGCTTCACCCCGTCCGAGAAGTGGATGATCACCCTGCAGGGCCAGTACCTCAACACGCGCTGGGGCAGCTTCGATGACTACAAGGGCGACCTGAGCCGCGCCAACGCCATCGTCGACTACCGCTTCACCAGGAACTTCGGCGTGTTCGCCGGCTACGACTGGTTCAAGCTTGATGCGGACAAGAAGGGCAGCGATGGCACCATCGGCCTGAAGCAGGAATTCAAGGGCCCGGTGGCCGGTATCAGCTTCGTGTTCTGATCCCCCGCCCCTTCCACGGCATCTTCTCTCCTGGCGCGGCCTCCGGAACATCGGGGCCGCGCTTTTTTGTTTGCACGGTCAAGCAGAAGCGGGTTGGTCGAGCGCGGGGGGAGAGGGGCTTACGTGCGAATGTCCCCCGGCGCCGGCCTGCGGCCGTCACCTCCTCCTTTACTTCGCACGCAAGCCCCTCTCCCCCCGCGTGTCAGGCATCCGGGCGGCTTTGGCACTGGCTCTTACTATCCGCAAGCCGAGCCGCTGCGTGGGTGGCAGGCGTTTGGACAAAGTAAAGGAGGAGGCGACCGCCGCAGGCGGGTGACGGGGGACATTTGTCCAAATGCCCGCCACCCGCGCGGCGGCCCGAACGCTCGCAATGAGAGTGATCGAGGCTCAACAAAAAAACCCCGGCAAATGCCGGGGCTTTTCATTTGGAACGGCGCGGGCGCCTTACTTCTTCTTCGGCATGTACAGATCGGTGATCGTGCCGTCGTAGATTTCCGACGCCATCGCCACCGACTCGCTCAGCGTCGGGTGGGCGTGGATGGTGTGGCCGATGTCCTCGGCTTCCGCACCCATCTCGATCGCCAGGCCGATCTCGGCCAGCAGGTCACCGGCATGCACGCCGACGATCGCGCCGCCGATGATGCGGTGGGTCTCTTCGTCGAAGATCAGCTTGGTGAAGCCCTCGGTACGGCCGATGCCGATCGCGCGGCCACTGGCAGCCCACGGGAACTTGGCCACGCCGACCTTCAGGCCCTTGGCCTTGGCTTCGGTCTCGGTGACGCCGACCCAGGCGATTTCCGGGTTGGTGTAGGCCACCGACGGAATCACCCGCGCCACCCACTCCTTCTTGTGGCCAGCGGCCACTTCAGCCGCCAGCTTGCCCTCGTGCGTGGCCTTGTGGGCCAGCATCGGGTTGCCGACGATGTCGCCGATGGCAAAGATGTGCGGCACGTTGGTGCGCATCTGGCGATCCACCGGGATGAAGCCACGCTCGGTGACCTGCACGCCGGCCTTCTCGGCATCGATCTTCTTGCCGTTCGGCGAACGCCCGACGGCCACCAGCACGCGGTCGAAGGTGCCCTGCGCCAGCGCAGGCGCCTGGCCTTCCTCGGCAGCTTCAAAGGTCACGGTGATGCCCTTGGCATCGGCGGTGACGCCCGAGGCCTTGGTCTTCAGGTGGACTTCGATGCCCTGCTTCTTCAGGCGATCGGCCAGCGGCTTGACCAGGTCCTTGTCGGCGCCCGGCATCAGCTGGTCCATGAACTCGACCACGGTGACCTTGCTGCCCAGCGCGCTGTACACGGTGGCCATTTCCAGGCCGATGATGCCGCCGCCGACGACCAGCAGCGAGCCCGGCACTTCGGCCAGCTCCAGCGCATCGGTGGAGTCCATCACGCGCGCGTCGTCCCACGGGAAGTTCGGCAGCTTCACCGCCTGCGAACCGGCAGCGATGATGCACTTCTGGAAGCGCAGCAGCTGGGTGCTGCCGTCAGCGGCGGTGATCTCCATCTCGTTGGCCGAGATGAACCTGCCGACGCCCTGCACGTTGCAGACCTTGCGCTGCTTGGCCATGCCGGCCAGGCCCTTGGTCAGCTGGTTGACGACCTTTTCCTTGTACTGGCGCAGCTTGTCCAGGGTGATGGTCGGCTTGCCGAACTCGACGCCGAAATCACCGGCATGGGCCACTTCGTCGATTACCGCGGCGGCGTGCAGCAGCGCCTTGGACGGAATGCAACCGACGTTGAGGCAGACGCCGCCGAGGCTGGCGTAGCGCTCGACCAGCACCGTATCCAGGCCGACGTCGGCGGCGCGGAAGGCGGCGGTGTAGCCGCCCGGGCCGGAGCCCAGCACGACCATTTCGCATTCGATGTCGGCCGGCTTGCCGCTGGACAGCGCCGGCTTCGGCGCAGCCGGTTCAGCCGGGGCGCGGTGCGATGGGGTCACCGGCGGCTTGCTGGCCGGAGCGGCCGCAGCCGGAGTCGGCGCAGCGGCCTTGGCCGGGGCTTCGGCGGCGCCTTCAGCGTCCAGCACCACGACCACGGCGCCTTCGGACAGGGTGTCGCCCAGCTTGACCTTGATTTCCTTGACCACGCCGGCAGCCGAGGACGGCACTTCCAGGGTGGCCTTGTCCGATTCCAGGGTCACCAGACCCTGATCCTTCTTCACCGTGTCGCCGACGGCGACCAACACTTCGATCACCGGCACATCGCTGTAATCGCCGATGTCGGGAACCTTGACTTCAATCGTGGCCATGGTGGGTTTTCCTCGTGCCCGACCGGCATGGCCGGTGGGCTGTCACTGCATCTGTTCACGCGGCCGCGCCAGGGGCTGCGGCCGCACGGTGGGGGCGAAGCGGTGCTTTACAGCAGCACGCGGCGCATGTCGGCAAGTACCTGGGACAGGTACGTGGTGAAGCGTGCGGCCAGGGCGCCGTCGATGACGCGGTGGTCGTAGCTCAGCGACAGCGGCAGCATCAGCTTCGGTGCGAATTCCTTGCCGTTCCAGACCGGCTGGATGGACGACTTGGAGACACCGAGGATGGCCACTTCCGGTGCATTGACGATCGGGGTGAACGCGGTGCCGCCGATGCCGCCCAGCGAGCTGATCGAGAAGCAGCCGCCGCTCATGTCGGCCGGGCCGAGCTTGCCGTCGCGCGCCTTCTTGGCCAGTTCGCCGGTTTCCTGCGCGATCTGCACCACGCCCTTCTTGTCCACGTCGCGGATCACCGGCACGACCAGGCCGTTCGGCGTGTCGGCGGCGAAGCCGATGTGGAAGTACTTCTTCAGGGTCAGGTTTTCGCCGCTGGCATCGAGCGAGGCGTTGAATTCCGGGAACTTCTTCAGCGCTGCGGCGCTGGCCTTGATCAGGAAAGCAAGCATGGTCAGCTTGATGCCGGCCTTCTCGTTCTCCTTGTTCAGCGCCACGCGCAGCGCTTCCAGGTCGGTGATGTCGGCCTGGTCGAACTGGGTGACGTGCGGGATCATCGCCCAGTTGCGGGCCAGGTTCGCACCGGAGATCTTCTTGATGCGCGACAGCGGCTGGACTTCGGTCTCGCCGAACTTGCTGAAGTCGACCTTCGGCCACGGCAGCAGGTTCAGGCCACCACCGGCAGCGACGGCAGCACCGCCGGCAGCCGGCACGCCACCGCTGAGCGCGGCCTTGACGAACTTCTGCACGTCAGCCTTGGTGATGCGGCCGCCCTTCTCGGTGCCGTTGATCTGCAGCAGGTCCACGCCCAGTTCGCGGGCGAACACACGCACCGCCGGGGTGGCATACGGCACCTTGGCCGGCAGCACGCCATCAGCGTTGAACTGCACCGGCGGGCTGGACGGGGTACCGGCCGAGGCGATCTCGCGGGCCGCCAGCTTGTCCGGCTGCGCCGGCACGGCGACCGGCTCGACCTTGGTGGCTGTCTCAGCGGCTGCAGGCGCGGCGGCAGCGGCGGCCTTGGTCGGTGCCGGCGCGGCAGCGCCCTCGGCCTCGATGATCGCAACCACATCGCCCTGCGACAGGTTGTCGCCGACCTTGACCTTGATCTCCTTGACCACACCGGCCACCGAGGACGGCACTTCCATGGTGGCCTTGTCGCTTTCCAGCGTGACCAGGCCCTGGTCCTTCTTGACCGTGTCGCCAACGGCGACCAGGACTTCGATGACCGGAATGCCGGCGTAGTCGCCGATGTCCGGCACCAGCGCTTCAACGGCACCACCGCTGGCAGCCGGGGCAGCTGCGGCCGGGGCCGGCGCGCTCTGGGTGGCGGCAGCCGGGGCAGCGGCCTTGGCCGGCGCCGGCGCGGCAGCCGCCGGCTTGGCGGCTTCCGCTTCGCCTTCAGCCACTTCGATCAGGGCCACGACCTTGCCTTCGGACAGGCTGTCGCCCACCTTGACCTTCAGCTCCTTGACCACGCCAGCCACCGAGGACGGCACTTCCATGGTCGCCTTGTCGCTTTCCAGCGTCACCAGCCCCTGGTCCTTCTTGACCGTGTCGCCGACGGCGACAAGCACCTCGATTACCGGGATATCGCTGTAGTCACCGATATCGGGGACAAGTGCTTCCTTGATTTCGGCCATGGGGATAACTCCGGCAATCTGGTGTAGGGAAACGTCTATTGTGCGGCCAGCGGGGTCCAGCGCCAACCGTTACAGGTGTTTTCAGTACGCACGCAGCCGGGACACGCTGTTGCCCATGGGTTGCGCCTGCCACCAGTCGGTAGCGTATTGTCCCTACGATGTCCGCTTCATGTCGCCAGTGCGTCTGCCACCGGCTGCCAGGCCTGGCGCAGGCGCGGCAGCGACCAGGCCGCATTGGCCGGGCTGGTCGACGGCAGTGCCACCCGTTTCGGCGGGGCCTCCAACCGTGGCAGCACCCAACGCTGGAATGCCTGCACTGACGCGGCGCCATTGCAGCCGACCAGCTTCAGCTCGGGCAACGCGGCGATCAGTTCCGGCAGTGCATTGGCCACTTCCGTGCCACGCACGATGTCCGCATCCAGACTACCCCGGCGCTCACAGCGGCCGATCACATCCCACAGGCCGATGCCTGCGGCGTTCAACGCCTGCAGCCGCGCTGCATAGGGCAGATCCGCACTGAAGCCACAGATATCGGCCATCAACGGCCAGAAACGGTTGCGCGGATGCGCGTAGTAGCGCTGCTCCTGCAGCGACACCACGCCTGGCATCGAGCCCAGCAGCAGCACGCGGCACTGCACGTTCACCTGCGCTTGCAGGCCAATGCACAACGTTGCTTCGCTCACATCTTCTCCAACTGCATGAATGTCAGCGAGGGCCGAAAACCCCATGAATACAGGCATTCCGCACCCGTCGCTGAACAAGGAAAACTATTTTTTAACGTGCGTCGGATTCGATTCATGTTGGGGCGACTACGGTGTGCTCGCCCCGCAACCGGGGGCCCAAAACAAGAAACATTAGGAGATACCCCCATGCGCTCCATCCGTATCCTGAGTCTCGCCCTGCTGACCTCCGCCGCCTTTGCACCGGCCGCTTTCGCCCAGGACAGCAGCAGCACCGACACTGCGTCGGGCAAGCATTTTGCCGTGGTTGGCGGCATCTCGCTGCTGGAACCGAAGAACGACCCGATCACCGGCGTGAAGAAGACCGATGGCGGCCCGGCGCCGACCGTCAGCTTCAGCTACTACATCAACGACAACTGGGCCGTTGAACTGTGGGGCGCTGCCGACAAGTTCGAAAACAAGTTCAAGGGCCCGAACAACGCCCGCCTGGGCTCGGTCGAGCAGCAGCCGGTCGCGCTGAG
Source organism: Stenotrophomonas sp. GD03958 (assembly GCF_029839005.1). Lineage (NCBI taxonomy): Bacteria > Pseudomonadati > Pseudomonadota > Gammaproteobacteria > Lysobacterales > Lysobacteraceae > Stenotrophomonas > Stenotrophomonas sp. GD03958. The sequence goes on from NZ_JAOBZT010000094.1 coordinate 13,261, forward strand.
CGGCCAGTACCACTTCGGCCAGGCTGACAACGTGTTCCGCCCGTTCGTGGGCGTGGGCTACTACCAGTCGAGCTTCAGCAACGAGAAGCTGGGCAACGGCGCCGACACCGACATCCGCTTCAAGGATGCCAAGGGCGTGATCGGTACCGTCGGCGTGGACATGAACATCAACTCCACCTGGTTCGCCCGTGCCGACGCCCGCTACATGCGCGCCCGCCCGGACGTGAAGGTTGGCGGCGAGAAGATCGGCGAAGCCAAGATGGATCCGTGGACCGTCGGCTTCGGCATCGGCGCCCGCTTCTGATCCAGGCTGCACCTGCTTCACTGATGTAACGCGACGGGCCCTTCGGGGCCCGTCGTCGTTTCCGTCACCCGCGTTCCACCTGTAGAGCCGAGCCCATGCTCGGCTG
>NZ_JAOBZT010000095.1:0-13458 GCF_029839005.1 Stenotrophomonas sp. GD03958
TCAGATTCAGCGCGCCAATCCATCCAGCAGCGGCACGCGCTGCGCAATGGCATCACCCACCTGCAGCTCGGCGTCGCCAGCCTCCAGTGGCAGCACCGCCAGCGCCAGCTCGCCGGCCACGCTGGCGATTGTGCCCAGCGTCGCGCCGTCCTGCTGCACGCCATCGCCGGCACGTGCGGGTGCCGCGGTATGCAGCAGTTGCACCGCGCGCTTGGCCTTGCCGAGGAAATGGGTGCGGGCGACGATTTCCTGGCCGGGGTAGCAGCCTTTCTTCACGCTGTAGCCATTCAGGCGGTCCAGGCCCAGCTGCTGCGGGGTCCACACTTCGCGCTGGCTCTCTTCCAGCCGTGGCAGGCCGTAGCGCAGGTCGGCCTGGCGCCAAGCGAGAGCGAAGGCGGCCTCATCGGCTTCAGAACTGGCGGCGAACGCTTCGGCGCTGCCGATGCGCAGGGTGCGCGGCAGTGCATCGCTGCCCAGGTCCAGCTCCCAACCCTCATCTGCGGCCTGCGCAATCGCCGCGCCGCTGGCGGCCTCGGGCGCGGTGAAGGCGCCGGCAGCTGCCAGATCGCTGCGCACCTGTACCTTCACCTTGCGACGGAACACGAAGCGCTGCAGTTGCGACGCAATCGCATCGGCATCGCCGTCGGCCAGCACCAGCATCACGTGATCGTCGGCCAGCCGGAGCAGCTGGAACACCGCCAGAGTGCGGCCCTTGGCACTCAGCCAGGCACTCCACTGCCAGTGCAACAGGGGCAGGGCGGTGACATCGCTGCTGAACTGGGCGTGGGCGAAGGCGGCCGCATCCGGGCCCTGCAGGCTCAGCAGCTGGTGGCCGGGCAGGCGCGGATATCCGACGAAAGCAGGGGGCAGGTTGTCAGGCACGTGAACGAGGTCTAAAATTTGTGCGTTGCGAGACCGAACATGATAGGCCAAACAACCCCCACTCCCGACGACGAAACTGAAGCCCCGCTGGTCCCTGCGGCACCCGTGCCCGTGGAGCAGGAAAAGGCAGAAGAATTCGGCGGCCGCGGCGGACTTGATCCGGTGCGGTATGGCGATTGGGAGAAAAACGGACGCTGCATCGATTTCTGATCAGCATTGAGCCAACGCGGCCGCGTGCCGCCCAGCCGAGACAACGAGCCCAGCGAATGGCGACCAGACAACGCCCACTTTCCCCGCACCTTCAGGTGTATCGCTGGCAGATTCAGATGGCCACCTCGATCCTGCATCGAGCCACCGGCATCTTTCTGTCTGTTGGTGCCCTCATCATCGCTGCCGGCCTGCTGGCCCTGATGATGGGGCCCGAGTCCTGGAACTGCTTCACCGGCCATGCCGGGGCCTGGTATGGCCGCGTGTTCCTGTTCGCGTGGACATGGTCGTTCGCCTATCACCTGTGCAATGGCATCCGCCATGTGGTGCAGGACTTCGCCATTGGTTTCAGCATCCCCGCCTTCATCCGCAGCAGCTGGCTGTCGGTCATCGGCAGCCTGGTGATCACCCTGCTGGTGTGGGCCTATGTGATGTTCGGAGGTGCCGCGTGAGCAAGTTCCGTACCCCGTTGAAGAACGTGCGCGGCCTGGGCTCGGCCAAGACCGGCACCGAGCACTTCGTGCACCAGCGCCTGACCGCCGCCGCACTGGTGGTGCTGGGCATCTGGTTCCTGGTCTTCGTGCTGGGCCTGCTCGGCTCGGACTACGCGACCGCCGCCGCCGCCGTGGCCAAGCCGTGGAACGCTGTGCCGCTGATCGGCCTGCTGATCGCCATGTTTTGGCACGCGCAGCTCGGCATGCAGGTCGTGCTGGAAGACTATATCCACGAATCGCTGCTGGCCCTGGTGCTGCAGACCGCGGTGAAGTTCGTCGCCGTGCTCGGCATGATCGTCAGTGTGTTTGCGGTGGGCCGCATCGCCCTCGGCGTTGCCTGAGCCCAGGCACCTACACAGGAATCCAGATTAGATGTCCGCTTACAAGATCACCGAACACAAGTACGACATGGTCGTGGTCGGCGCCGGCGGTGCCGGCCTGCGCGCCACGTTCGGCCTGGCCGCCAAGGGCCTGCAGACCGTGTGCCTGACCAAGGTCTTCCCGACCCGTTCGCACACCGTTGCCGCCCAGGGCGGTATTTCGGCCGCACTCGGCAACATGGGCGAGGACGACTGGCGCTACCACTTCTTCGACACCATCAAGGGGTCGGACTGGCTGGGTGACCAGGACGCCATCGAGTACATGTGCCGTGAGGCCATCCCGGCCATCATCGAACTTGAACACTACGGCGTGCCGTTCTCGCGCACCGCCGAAGGCAAGATCTACCAGCGTCCGTTCGGTGGCATGACCACCAAGTACGGCGAAGGCCCGGCGGCGCAGCGTACCTGCGCGGCGGCCGACCGTACCGGCCACGCGATGCTGCACACCCTGTACCAGCAGTCGCTGAAGCACGATGCGCGCTTCATGATCGAGTACTTCGCGCTCGACCTGATCTTCGACGACGAAGGCGCCTGCCGCGGCGTGCTGGCCCTGGACATGTCCGATGGCACGCTGCACCTGTTCCGCGCCCAGGGCGTGGTGCTGGCCACCGGCGGCTACGGCCGTGCCTACTTCAGCGCCACCTCGGCGCACACCTGCACCGGCGACGGTGGCGGCCTGGCCATGCGTGCCGGCATCGCCATGCAGGACATGGAGTTCGTGCAGTTCCACCCGACCGGCATCTACGGCGCCGGCTGCCTGATCACCGAGGGTGTCCGCGGTGAAGGCGGCATCCTGCGCAACAGCAGCGGCGAGCGCTTCATGGAGCGCTATGCACCGCACTACAAGGACCTGGCCTCGCGCGACGTGGTCAGCCGTTCGATGACCATCGAGATCCGCGAAGGCCGCGGCGTCGGCGAGCACAAGGACCACATTCTGCTCGACCTGACCCACCTCGGCCCGGGCGTGATCGACGAGAAGCTGCCGGGCATCGCCGAGAGCGCTCGCATCTTCGCCGGCGTCGACGTGCACAAGCAGCCGATCCCGGTCATTCCGACCGTGCACTACAACATGGGCGGCATCCCGACCAACTACCACGGTGAAGTGGTGCAGAAGGTCGGCGACAACGACAACGCCGTGGTGCCGGGCCTGTACGCCATCGGCGAAGCGGCCTGCGTCTCCGTGCACGGCGCCAACCGCCTGGGCTCGAACTCGCTGCTCGACCTGGTGGTGTTCGGCCGTGCGGTGGCCAACCGCTGCGCCGAGACCATCAAGCCGGGTGCCGCGCACAAGCCGCTGCCGGCCGATGCCTGCGACAAGGCGCTGGGCCTGCTGGACAAGCTGCGCCACGCCAACGGCGATACCCCGACCTCGGTCATCCGCGACCGCATGCAGCGCACCATGCAGGCCGACGCGGCGGTCTTCCGCACCAGCCAGACGCTGAAGGAAGGCTGCGAGAAGATGGACAAGATCTTCGACTCGTTCCAGGACGTGAAGGTCTCCGACCGCTCGCTGGTCTGGAACTCGGACCTGATCGAGACCTACGAGCTGAACAACCTGCTGCTCAACGCGGTGGCGACGATCAACTCGGCCGAACAGCGCAAGGAAAGCCGTGGTGCGCATGCGCACGAGGACTATCCGGACCGCGACGACGTCAACTGGCAGAAGCACACCCTGGTCAGCGTCGACGAGAAGGGCAAGTGCAGCTTCGACTACCGTCCGGTGCACATGTACACGTTGACCGACGACGTGTCCGTGGTGCCGCCGAAGCCGCGCGTGTACTGATTCGACCCCGCCTACCATGCAATCCGCGCCCACGGGCGCGGGCCGCCTGAGCCAACGAGAGCAGCCATGGCCGAGTTTTCACTCCCCAAGAATTCCAAGATCACGAAGGGCAAGCACTTCCCCGTCAAGAACGGCGGCAAGAATGTGCGCACCTTCAAGATCTACCGCTGGAGTCCGGACGACGACAGCAACCCGCGCACCGATACCTATGAGGTCGATCTGGATGCGTGTGGCCCGATGGTCCTGGACGCCCTGATCAAGATCAAGAACGAGATCGACCCGACCCTGACCTTCCGCCGCTCGTGCCGCGAAGGCATCTGTGGTTCATGCGCGATGAACATCGACGGCACCAACACCCTGGCCTGCACCCGAGCCATCTCGGACTGCGGCAAGAAGGAAGTGCCGATCTACCCGTTGCCGCACATGAACGTGGTCAAGGATCTGGTTCCGGACCTGACCCACTTCTACGCGCAGTACGCCTCGATCAAGCCGTGGATCCGCACCCAGACTCCGGCACCGCCGGACCGCGAGCGCCTGCAGTCGCCGGAAGACCGCAAGAAGCTGGACGGCCTGTACGAGTGCATCCTGTGCGCCTGCTGCTCGACCAGCTGCCCGAGCTACTGGTGGAACGGCGAGCGTTACCTGGGCCCGGCAATCCTGCTGCAGGCCTACCGCTGGATCATCGACTCGCGCGATGAGGACACCGGTGCGCGCCTGGACGATCTGGAAGATCCGTTCAAGCTGTACCGCTGCCACACCATCATGAACTGCGCCCGTACCTGCCCGAAGGGCCTGAACCCGGCGCTGGCGATCGCCGAGATCAAGAAGCTGATGATGGAACGCCGCGCCTGATCAGGCCTGGCTGTACCCGGTAGAGCCACGCCATGCGTGGCTGCACCACCTCAGTAGAGCCACGCCATGCGTGGCTTTGCTGTATCTGGAGAAGCACGATGGAAGAAGACGTTCTGCTGAAGAAGCTGCGCTGGCGCTGCCGCCGCGGCATGCGTGAGCTGGATCAGCTGTTCGAGCGCTATCTCGACCACGAATGGCGCACTGCGCCGACCGAAGAGCGCGAGGTTTTCCTGTTCCTGCTCGACTGCGAGGACGATAAGTTGTGGCGCTGGTTCATGGGCTACGAGGCCTGTCCGCATGCGCACGCGATCCCCCTCATGCAGAAGATCCTCACCCTCAAGCCTTGAGTGGCGCCCTTCGAGGCTGCAGGCCGCCGCTCAGTTGGCGGTGCTGCTGGCCGCACCCTGGCTGTTGCGCGCCTCGGATCTGCCTGCGCGGCTGCTGATGCCCGCGCTGCTGCTGGCCTGGGGCGTCGGCTTGGCCGAACTGGCCTGGCGCCAGCGCAGGCCACGCGTACAGGTGCTTCTTGCGCCGCTTCCCGAACCACTGCAGGTGGCCGGGCAGGACGTTGATACGCCACGGCTGGTGGTGCGTGGCCCATGGCTGTTGTTGCTGTGGTGTGAGGATCGGCGCCGCCGGCGCCTGCTGTTCTGGCCCGATGTGCTCGATTCCGGGCAGCGACGTGAACTGCGACTGGCCGTGGCCGCACGCGGCGTTTCCCGTCGGCCCCGGTCAATGGCACCATAAGCTGAATTGACTGGCGTGCCTGCATGTTCAAACCCATTCCCGTGGCGATCGGCCTGCGCTACCTGCGTGCCAAGCGCCGCAACGGCTTCATCTCCTTCATCTCGATGGCATCGATCCTGGGCATCGCGCTCGGCGTTACGGTGCTGATCACCACCTTGGCCGTCATGAGCGGTTTCCAGAAGGAAATCCGCAGCCGCCTGCTGCAGATGACCGCGCACACCACCATCAGCCGCGACGGCGAACCGATGCCGGACTGGATGCGGGTGGTCGACGTGGCCAGGAAGGACCCGCGTGTGGCCGGCGCCGCACCGTACATCGAGATCCAGTCGATGATCAGCGGCCCGCGCGTGCAGGGCGCGATCATCCAGGGCATCGATCCGGCGCTGGAGCCGAACGTCTCGGTGATCGACAAGAAGATCACCAAGGGCAGCTATGACAGCCTCAAGCCGGGCAGCTTCAACCTGCTGCTGGGCAAGGAGCTGGCGATCTGGCTGGGCGTGGACGTTGGCGACCAGGTGCTGGTGACCTTTGCCGAAGTGCAGGGCACGCCGGCCGGCGCGGTGCCGCGGATGAAACGCTTCACCGTCAGTGGCCTCTTCGAGGCCGGCTACAACGAGGTCGATCGCGGCGTCGGCTTCGCCAACATGCAGGACCTGGAGCGCGTGCTGCGCAGCGACGGTGCCACCGGCGTGCGCCTGAAACTGCACGACATGGACCGCTCGCTGGAGGTGGGCGTGGATCTTGCGCAGAACCTCGGTGGCGCCTACCGCGTAAGCGACTGGACCCAGCAGAATGCCAACCTCTACCACTCACTGCGCATGGAAAAGGTGGTGATGGGCATCCTGCTGTCGCTGATCATCGCCATGGGTGCGTTCAACCTGGTGTCTTCGCAGGTGATGCTGGTGACCGACAAGCAGGCCGACATCGCCATCCTGCGCACCCTCGGCCTGACCCCGGGTGGCGTGATGCAGGTGTTCATGGTGCAGGGTTCGCTGATCGGCATCTTCGGTACGCTGGCTGGCCTGATCGGCGGCATCACCCTGACCCTCAACCTGGAACGCATCCTCGGCGCCATCGAGAGCGTGTTCAACGTCAAGCTGCTGCCGGAGGATGTGTACTACATCACCGGCCTGCCGACCGACATGCAGACGGGCGACGTGGTGGCGATCACCGTGGTCGCGCTGCTGATGAGCTTCCTGGCCACCCTGTATCCCGCCTGGCGGGCAGCACGCACCCAGCCGGCGGAGGCCCTGCGTTATGAATAAGGTCTTCAACCGTGGCGACGAAGTGATCCGTGCCGAAGCACTGGGCAAGACCTACGCTGAAGGGCGCATGCAGACCCCGGTGTTCGATGGGCTGGACCTGACCGTGACCGCCGGCGAAACGGTGGCGATCATCGGTGCCTCCGGCGCCGGCAAGAGCACGCTGTTGCACCTGCTGGGTGGCCTGGACATTCCCACTGCCGGTGAGGTCTATGTGACCGGCCAGCGCATGTCGGCGCTGTCGGACACCGCGCGCGGCCTGCTGCGCAACCAGGCGCTGGGCTTCGTCTACCAGTTCCATCACCTGCTGCCGGAGTTCACCGCGCTGGAAAACGTGATGATGCCGGTGCTGCTGGCTGGCACCGCGGTGGCCGAAGCGAGCAGCCGCGCCACCATGCTGCTGGAAGCGGTCGGCCTCGGCCATCGCTTGGACCACAAGCCGGGCGAGCTGTCCGGCGGCGAGCGGCAGCGTGCTGCGGTGGCGCGGGCACTGGTCAATCACCCAGCCTGCGTGCTGGGCGACGAGCCTACCGGCAACCTGGATGACCGCACGGCGGCAACGGTGTTCGAGCTGATGCTTGAACTCAACCGCGCGCGCCATACCAGCCTGGTGCTGGTGACCCATGACCGCAGCCTGGCGCGTCGCCTGGACCGGGTGCTGGAACTGCGGGAAGGGCGCCTGCACGCACTGGCCCACGCCGACGTCTGAGGCGCTGGGCCCGCTTTGGTGGAAGCCGACCTGGGTCGGCTGCTCCTTGCAGGGCAAGCGCCAAGCAAGGTTGGCGTCTACCGTGGTCCGGCCAGCAGCCGCCGACCGGCGGCTGAATGGGCTGCCGGTCGTCGCGCCAGCGTTGCGAGCCCGGGCGCATGATGGCGACAGTTCCCCGAGGAGATCGCCATGAAGACCCCGATCCTGCTGGCCGGCCTCTGCCTCGCCCTGGTCGCCTGCGCGACCACCGGCCGGCTCAGCAGCGCCGAGAAGCTTGACCTTTACCGCGCCCACGCCGGTGCGCCGCAGAGCGACATGCAGTTCTTCGGCACCCTCAATGGCTGGACCGAACTGGGCGACAGCGCACTGGCGGTCTGGACGCGCCCGAGCGAGGCCTACCTGCTGGAGCTGAGAGGCCCCTGCCAGGACCTGCCGTATGCCACCGCCATCGGCCTGACCAGCCAGATGAATCGTGTTTCGGCGCGCTTCGACAAGGTGCTGGTGCGCGACCCTACCGGTGGCCCGCGCATGCCGTGCTTCATCGACAGCATCCGCAAGCTGGATGTGAAGGCGCTGCGCGCGTCCGAGCAGGAGCTGCGACAGGCGCAGGTGCAGGAGCGCGAGGAAAACACGAAATAACGCGGTAGTGCCGGGCGCTGGCCGGCAACTTGGCATGCGCGATGCCGGCCAGCGGCCGGCACTACCTGTGGGTCAGGCTTCCGGGGTGAAGCCAGCCGGCTTCTCTGCGTCCTTCTCGAACAGGAACTTGACCAGTTCGCCTTCAAGAAACGCACGATGCTCCGGGGTGCGCGGCGACAGCCGGTTCTCGTTGATCAGCATGGTCTGGTGCGCCAGCCATGCGGTCCAGGCCTGCTTGCCGATGTTGTTGAAGATGCGCTGGCCCAGCTCGCCGGGGTAGGGCACGAAGTCCAGGCCCTCGGCATCGCGTTGTTCGTACTGGCAGAAGACGGTTCGGGGCATGGCACTCACTCGTGGTTGCGGGATTTCTTGGAAGTTCGTTTTGGCGTCCTGATCGTGGCGCCGTCGAGCAGTTTGCGGATCGGCGCTGGCAGGCCCAATGCGGGTAGCTCGTCGTTGGCGACCCAGCGCAGCGTGGGTTCTTCCACGCGCAGGCCGCGCACCTTCCGTGACAATATCTGCAGGTGCAGCCTGTAGTGGCTGAAGGTGTGCTGCAGCACCGGCAGTTCCTCTGCATCTTCCAGCGAGCCGTCGACATGTGCGTCGAACCAGTCCTGCAGGTCGCTGCCGGCCTCCGCCTGCGGCAGCGTCCACAGCTGCGCCCAGATGCCGGTGTCCGGCCGCTTCTGCAGCAGCACGCGCTGCTGGGCGTCACGCAGCAGCAGAGCCACGGCTTCGCGCTCGGGCAGGGTCTTGCTGGGCTTGGGCGTGGGCAGTTCAGCGGTGCGGCCTTCGCGGCGTGCCACGCACGTGTCCTGCAGCGGGCAGATGACGCAGGCGGGCTTGGCCCGGCTGCATACGGACGCGCCCAGGTCCATTTGTGCCTGGGTGTAATCGGCCATGCGACCGGCCGGCACCTTCGCCACGTGTGCCTCGGCGATCGCCCATAGCTGCTTTTCGATGACTGGCAGGCCGGGGAAGCCGTCGATGCCGTGATAGCGGCTGAGCACGCGCTTGACGTTGCCGTCAAGGATCGCGAACGGGTCGTTCCAGGCCTGGCTGAGGATCGCGCCAGCGGTGCTGCGGCCAATGCCGGGCAGGGCATGCAATGCATCGAAATCGCGCGGCAGGTCGCCGCCGTGCAGTTCCACGCAGCGCTTTGCAGCGGCATGCAGGTTACGCGCACGGGCGTAGTAGCCAAGCCCTGCCCACTGCGCCATCACCGCGTCATTGCTGGCGGCGGCGAGGTCGGGCAGGGTCGGGAAGTGCTGCAGGAACCGCAGGAAGTACGGGATGACCGTGGTCACCTGGGTCTGCTGCAGCATGATCTCCGACAACCAGACCCTGTAAGGGCTGCGCGGGTGCTGCCAGGGCAGGTCGTGGCGGCCGTGGTCGTCGAACCAGTGCAGCAGGCGAGCGATGAAGTCGTCTTGCTGGGGGTTGTCGGCGCTGGCGTGCGGCTGGCGGGGCATGGGTGTTCCGGGGAAGGCAGCCACCCGTAGGGTGGCTCTACTGGATTGCGGTTGCGGTGCAGTAGAGCCACGCCATGCGTGGCTGCACGGTGTATCAGGCGCCCAGCGCTTCGGGCAGCAGGGCGTCGACGAAGGCTTCCGGGTCGAACACGCGCAGGTCTTCCGGGCGCTCGCCGATGCCGGCAAAGCGGATCGGAATGCCGAACTCGCGGGCCAGTGCGAACACCACGCCGCCCTTGGCAGTGCCGTCCAGCTTGGTCACCACCAGGCCGGTCACGTTCACCGCAGCATTGAACTGGCGCAGCTGCGACAGCGCGTTCTGGCCGGTGGTGCCATCGATCACCATCAGCACTTCGTGCGGGGCGGTGGGATCGATCTTGCCGAGCACGCGGCGGATCTTGCCCAGCTCGTTCATCAGGCCGGACTGGGTGTGCAGGCGGCCGGCGGTATCGGCGATCAGCACCGAGGTGCCACGGGCCTTGCCGGCCTGCAGCGCGTCGAACGCCACCGACGCGGCATCGGCGTTCTGCCCCTGCGCGACCACGGCCACGCCGTTGCGCTCGCCCCAAGCCTGCAGCTGCGCCACGGCAGCGGCACGGAAGGTATCGCCGGCGGCCAGCATCAGGCTGTGGCCATCATCCTTGAAGCGCTTGGCCAGCTTGCCGATGGTGGTGGTCTTGCCGACACCATTGACGCCGACGGTGAGCACCACGAAGGGCTTGGCGTTGCGGTCGATCACCAGCGGCTTGGCGACCGGTTGCAGGATCGCGATCAGCTCGGCGCGCAGCGCGGCCAGCAGTGCATTGGCATCAGCGAACTCGCGCGACTTCATGCGCTTGCGCAGGCCCTCGACCAGATCGGTAGTGGCACCCACGCCGACGTCGGCAGTGATCAGTGCGGTTTCCAGTTCGTCCAGCAGGTCGTCGTCGAGCTTGGGATTGCGCGAGAACAGGCCACCGAAGCTGCGCGCGATGACGCTGTTGCGCAGGCGCTCGCGCCAGCCGGGCTTGCCGGCCGGGGCTGGCGGGGCATCCACCAGAGCTGGCAGGTCGGCGGCCGGGGCGGTTGGTTCCTCGACCGGAATGACCGGAGCCAGAGGGGCCAGCACGGCGGCCGCAGCCAGCACTTCGGCCTGGACGTCCTCCGGCGCGGTGACCGGCTGCGCAGCCGGTACGGCAGGCCATTCGGCGACGGGCGCCGGTTCCGGTACAGGTGCCGGTGCTGCGGCTTCGACTACCGGGATCGTGGCGGCGTCTTCGGCCGGGGCGGCTGACGGGAACGCCGCCGCCAGCTCTTCAGCCGAGTAGTGCTGGGTCTTGGGTGCCTCCGCGGCGGGGGCATCCTGGGGCTTCTTGCGGCGGAAAAAACTGAGCATTGGCAAAAGGCGCTGAAATCAGGGGGATATGCTACCACTCGGGCCTGTCGGGCTGATGTGGACTCAAGGTCGCGGCCCGCCGGCCGTTAACCGGTCCGAAGGGCTGCGCAGCGCGGCCCGGAGACCGCCATGAACGACGTGATGGGAATCGCTCTCGGCGGGATGCGCGCGGCCCACCAGGGCGTGCAGGTGGCCGCGTACAACGTGGCCAACCTGGCGACTCCTGATGCCCGACGCCTGCAACTGCTGCGCAGTGAGGCGGAGCAGGGCGGGGTGCAGGCCGCGATGACCCCTGCCGACGCCGATGCTGGCGCGCCATTGGGGGACCTGCTGGCGGCGAAAGCCGAGGTGGTGGCCTTCGCCGCCAATGCCATGGTGATACGGCGCCAGGACCAGATGCTGGGTTCGCTGCTGGATCGGGAGGTCTGAGCCGCCCGGCTTTGGTGGGTGTCAACCTGGGTTGACACGCTCCCCCCTGGTAGGTGCCAACCTTGGTTGGCACGCTTTTGGGGCGCCAACCAAGGTTGGCCTCTGCCAGGGCTGCAGTGCCAACCAAGGTTGGCACCTACCAGAGCATCGCCGGGCCATGCCCGGCGACCACCGCCTCGATCAGGCCGACAACTCCAGCAGCAGCTTGTTCAGGCGCGCCACATAGGCGCCGGGGTCCTTCAGGCTGTCACCGGCGGCCAGTGCGGCCTGGTCGAACAGCACCCGGCCGAGATCATCGAAGCGTGCGCCGTCGGCTTCTGCATCCAGCTTGGCGATCAGCGGATGGCCCGGATTGATCTCCAGCACCGGCTTGCTGTCCGGCACCTTCTGCCCGCTGGCTTCCAGGATCTGGCGCATCTGCAGGCCCAGGTCCTGTTGGCCGATGGCCAGCACCGCCGGCGAATCGGTCAGGCGGTGCGAGACGCGCACGTCGGCCACGTCATCGCCCAGTACCGTCTTCAGGCGCTCGACCAGGCCCTGCTTGTCCTTGGCCGCCGCTTCCTGTTCCTGCTTGTCCGCTTCGGTTTCCAGCGCGCCCAGGTCGAGGTCGCCACGGGCGATGTCGACGAAGCCCTTGCCGTCGAAATCGGTCAGGTAGCCCATCAGCCACTCGTCGATGCGGTCGGTCAGCAGCAGCACTTCCACGCCCTTCTTGCGGAACACCTCCAGGTGCGGGCTGTTGCGTACCTGGCTGTAGCTCTCGCCGGTCAGGTAATAGATCTTGTCCTGGCCTTCGCTCATGCGGCCGAGGTAATCGGCCAGCGACACAGTCTGTGCATCGCCGTCGCCACGGGTGGAGGCGAAGCGCAGCAGCCCGGCCACCTTCTCACGGTTGTTGTAGTCCTCGGCCGGGCCTTCCTTCAGCACCTGGCCGAATTCCTTCCAGAACGTGGCGTACTGCTCCGGCTTGTCGGTGGCCAGCTTTTCCAGCATGTCCAGCGAACGCTTGGTCAGCGCGGCCTTCATCGAATCGATGACCGGGCCGGACTGCAGGATCTCGCGCGAGACGTTCAGCGAAAGGTCGTTGGAATCGACCACGCCCTTGATGAAGCGCAGGTACAGCGGCAGGAACTGCTCGGCCTGGTCCATCACGAACACGCGCTGCACATACAGCTTCAGGCCCTTGGGCGCATCACGGTGATACAGGTCGAACGGCGCGCGGCCAGGCACGTACAGCAGCGAGGTGTACTCCAGCTTGCCTTCGACCTTGTTGTGGCTCCACGCCAGCGGATCGCTGTGATCGTGTGCAACGTGCTTGTAGAACTCGGTGTACTCGGCGTCGCTGATCTCGGTGCGCGGACGGGTCCACAGCGCGCTTGCACGGTTGACGGTTTCCCATTCGGCCGCGGCGCCTTCTTCGCCACCTTCCTTCGGCATCTGGATCGGCAGGCCGATATGGTCCGAGTACTTCTTGAGGATGCTGCGCAGGCGCCAGCCATCGGCGAAGCCGTGCTCGCCGTCCTTCAGGTGCAGCACGATGCGGGTACCGCGCTCGGCCTTGTCGACGGTGGCCACTTGGAAATCGCCTTCGCCGCGCGAGGTCCAGCGCACGCCTTCGCCTGCGGCCAGGCCGGCGCGGCGCGAGGTCACTTCCACTTCGTCGGCAACGATGAAGGCGCTGTAGAAGCCGACGCCGAACTGGCCGATCAGCTGCGAATCCTTCTTCTGGTCGCCGGACAGCTGGCGCAGGAAGTCGCCGGTGCCGGACTTGGCAATCGTGCCCAGGTGGGCGATGGCTTCGGCGCGGCTCATGCCGATGCCGTTGTCGTCGATGGTGATGGTATGGGCGGAGGGATCGAAGCTGACGCGCACGCGCAGTTCGCTGTCGCCTTCCAGCAGCGCCGGCTGGGTCAGGGCCTCGAAGCGCAGCTTGTCGGCGGCGTCGGCAGCGTTGGAGACCAGCTCGCGGAGGAAAATTTCCTTGTTGGAGTACAGCGAGTGGATCATCAGCTGCAGCAGCTGCTTGACTTCGGTCTGGAAGCCAAGGGTTTCGGTCTGGATGGTGTCGGTCATCGATAGGGCTCCATGTGCAATGCCGCGCCAGCGCGTGCGGCCTCGCCAAGGGGTATGGCTGATTGTCCCGAAATCAAGGGGTTGGTCGGCCGGGCTTGCAGCCCTGCACCTGCAGAGGCCGATGCAACAGCAACAGCAACAGCAATAGCGGGCG
>NZ_JAOBZT010000096.1:0-12711 GCF_029839005.1 Stenotrophomonas sp. GD03958
AGATTCTGGTTGAAGGTGACCACCAGCTTGCCGTTCTTCACCTGTGCCGACTGCACCTGCAGGGCGCCGAGCATGCCGGCCACGGCCGGGTCCAGCTTGTAGATCGGCTCCCGCTGGGCGTAGTCGCTCAGCCAGGCGTTGAGCAGGCCGCGGGTACGGGAGTCGAGACGACCGCCCTGGTTGGCCGGGGTGAAGTCATCCACGCTCGGCTGCTGCAGGTGGAACCCCTGGGTCTGCGCGTCGTAGCGCAGGCCGCTGCTCAGCTTCACCGTACCCAGTTTGGCCGGGCTACCACCGGCAGTGGCCAGTGCCACGTCCATGCCAAGGTTCAAGCGCTCGCCGGCCGGAAGGCTCAGCTGCGGGTGGCTCATCGTCAGGGCGATCAGGCCGCCGAGCGCGTCCTGCGTGCGCGGGAAGCTGCCATCAAGGTACTGCTGTACGTCGCTGGCACCGACCGACAGTTCCCGGCCGGAAATGGAAGGCGCAGCCTGGGCGCCGATTGCAGCGGCGATCAGCACGGTGGAGGCCGCGAGGCGGGTCATCAGGGAACGCAGGCGCATGGCAGAGACCGATGGATGCGGAATGGATGGTTCAAAGAGTAGCGTTGCCGGCTGAATCGCGCGTGCATGCCGCCGCAACGGTTCAGTCCAGCGATGGCCGCAGTTGTGCCGACTGGATCTGCCAGGCGCTGCCGTCGGCGCTGGGTTGCACCCGGTACCAGCCGCCGAAGCGGAAGGTGCCCTCAGGAGTCACCGCGCGGATCCGCACCGGAACCTCCAGCAGCTGCGGCGGCTGGTGGCCGTCGCGCGCGATCGGCAGCTCGCTGGTCAGGCGCAGGCTGCGTACGTCCGTCAGCTGGCGCAATGCGGCATCGTCAGCGCGCCGGGCATCGCTGGGCGGGAAAGTCCACGCGGCGTCGGCGGCCTTGCGATCGCGATTGAGCAGGGCCATGACATACGCGTTGAGCATGGCCGCGGGCAGCTCGGCGTCGGCCGCGACGGCAGCAAACAGGGGATCGACATCGATGGCCCGCGCAGCCGCTGCATCGCTTGCTGCGGCGGTCTGCGGCTTCGTGCTGGCAGTCGTGCTGGCCGCTACCGGCGGTGCGGCATCCGCTGCGTCGGATTGCGATGGCGGCCTGGAGCAGGCCAGCAGCACCAGTGGTGCGATCAGTATCAGGAACCTGCGCATGCCAGCCTCCTCCCCGAGGCGAACGGAAGGAGGCAGTGTATCGGCTGTGCGGCGATCAGCGGGAGGAGGGCAGCTGTTCCAGTGCATCCAGCGCCGGCAGCACCTGCGCGGCGATGGCGGCCAGGGCATGGCCTTCTGTTTCGGCGTGGCGCTGCACGATGTCGCGCAGCAGCTGGGTGGCGATCACCAAGGTCGCGCGCTCGTCGCCGCTGACGCCAGCGGTGCGCGGCGCCGCTTCCAGCAGGCGCATGAGGTCTCGGCTGGCGCGATGTTCCAGTTCGATGGTGCAGCGCCCGGTGCACTGCAACCCGTCCTTTTCGATGGGGGTCACCGAGATCCGGTAGCGGGTGGAGGGGCTGGCCATGAGGGGACGCTCGCCGTAGCTGTGGAGGATGTGCCCACCTTAGGCAAGGCCGTGCCCGGCGGCGATGGCCGGGGCTGCACGCAGTGTTCCACCCGGTACGTTCCGGGGCCGCAACGCACCACGCCCAGCCAATGGCGACGGGCCTGTACGCGCATTCCCGGGGATGCGGCAACGCTGTGTTGCGGGCTGTGGTTGGGACAAAAAAAACGGGACGGCCAGAGCCGTCCCGTCGGAATCCGCGTTGGGGCGCGCGCTTACAGCGCGGCGTCCTTCAGCTTCTTCAGCGGACGCACCTTCAGCTTGGTGGTGGCCGGCTTGGCAGCGAACCACTGCTCTTCCTTGGTGAACGGGTTGATGCCCTTGCGCTTCGGCTTGGCCGGCACATTGACGGTGGTGATCTTCAGCAGGCCCGGCAGGGTGAACGAGCCAGCGCCCTTCTTGTGCACCGAGGAGGCGACGGCGCTTTCCAGCGAGGCCAGCACAGCGCGGACGTCCTTGGCGACGACGCCGGAGGCTTCAGCGATGTGTGCAACCAGGCCGGACTTGGTCAGCACTTCCTTGATCGGCTTCGGAGCGGCCGGCTTGGCGGCTGCCTTCGTCGCGACTTTCTTCACTGCCTTCTTCGGGGCAGCCTTCTTAGCGGTCTTTGCCATGGTTTCCTGTTCCGTGAACGGTTGGTTGTTTGGTCGGCGCCGAACCCCGTCGGCAAGCGCAATGTAGGGCAACTCTTGGGCGCCGCCAATAGCCCGAAGCGCGGAAAGTGCATGTTTTTTCATATCCAGGCCGATTCAGTACATGGCCGGCGGTGGGGGCTGGGGGCGTGTCAGCGTGCTCGAAGCCCGCCGCCTGCCCATTGGTGCACTGCGCGAAACCACTGAAAGCAAGAGGAAAATGCGTTGCGCGCTGGCGAGGAAGTGTCCATCTTCCGGGGGCGGGGGCGACGTGGGGCGTGCGGCGGAGCGACGCAGGGCTAACGCGTGGCATGCGAGGGTGGCCGTTCATCACCGCCACGCAGGAGCAGCACAATGGGAATCTCGCGACACGCCACCGCGCACTGGGAAGGCGATCTGAAGTCGGGCAAGGGGCAGCTGAGCACGCCGCAGAGTGGACTGCTGGACAAGACCCGCTACGGCTTCAACAGCCGCTTCGGCGACGAAAAGGGCACCAATCCGGAAGAGCTGATTGCCGCCGCACATGCCGGCTGTTTCACCATGGCGCTGTCGGCCAAGCTCGGCGAGGCTGGCTTTACCCCGACCTCGCTGGACACCGAAGCCAAGGTCGACCTGTCGATGGAAGGCGGCCCGCAGCTGTCGCAGATCCGGCTGAAGGTAAAGGCGGTGGTGCCTGGCATCGACGCGACGCAGTTCCGCGCCATTGCCGATGACGCCAAGCAGAACTGCCCGGTGTCCAAGGCGCTCAGTGCGGTGCCGATCAGCCTGGAAGCCGAACTGGGCTGAGCCGACGCATCTGTAGAGCCGAGCCCATGCTCGGCTTCTGCAGCTCCCGTGATCTGGCCGGAGAGCAGCCGAGCGTGGGCTCGGCTCTACAGTGTCCCTTTACCAATCGATGGTGCCGGTGATGACGGTCTGCACCTGGCCGCCTGACCATACCTCGCCATCCTCATCGACCAGCAGGGTCAGGCGCGCGTCATGGCCGACTTCGCGGCCCTGGCTGACTTCGAACGGCGTCCGCCCACGCGGCAGCGCGTCGCGCAGGTCCAGCCATGCGGCAAGCACCGCATTGGCCGCACCCGAGGCGGCGTCCTCGAAGCGGCGACCGTTGCCGACGAAGGCACGCACGGCCAGATCGAATCCCTCACCGCCATCGCTGAAGGCATAGGCGAACACGCCCATGCTGTCGGTGGACTCGGCCAGTGCGGCCACCGCATCCCAGTCGGGCTGCAGGGCGCGCAACGCGGCTTCATCGGCCACCTGCACCACCCACCAGCTGCGCCCGCCCTGCATGCGCGCCGGCGGCAACGAACCCAGCGGCCAGCCCCTCAGTGCAGCCTGCAGGCGTGGATCGCAGGCCTCGGCAGTTTCGGCCAGCTGCGCGCGCGGGGTGCGGATGGCGATGCGCTGTTGCGTACCCTCACCGCTGACGCGCAGCGGCAGGGCGCCGGCAATGCCGTCCTGCACCAGCACGCCATCGATCGGTGTGGCCAGGCCTGCCTGCAGTACCGCATGCGCCGTGCCGACGCTGGGGTGGCCGGCGAACGGCACTTCCTTCTGCGGGCTGAACATGCGCAGCCGGTAGCTGGCACCGGCTGCCTGGGGCGGGAACACGAAGGTGGTCTCGGGCAGACGCGTCCAGCGCGCGATCGCCTGCATGCTGGCGTCGTCCAGGCCGTCGGCATCGAGCACCACGGCCAGCGGATTGCCAGCGCCGGCGCGCGGGGAGAACACATCCAGCTGCAGGAAACGGCGGGTGGTCATCGGGGCGAAACTCCAGGATCGGTTGGCGCGCAGCTTAACGCGCGGTTGTAGAGCCGAGCCCATGCTCGGCTGTGTCGGGGTGTGAGAAGAAGCAGCCGAGCGTGGGCTCGGCTCTAAAGCCAACGGATCTGGCCGTCGATGACCGGCTGCACCTGGCCGCCGATCCACACCGTGCCCTGCGCGTCGACCTGCACCTGCACGCGGCCATCGCGGCCCACTTCGCGGCCCTGGCTGGCCACGTAGCGGCCCTCGCGGCCGGGCAGGGCATTGCGCTGCCGCAGCCAGGCGCCTATCAGTGCATTGGCACTGCCGGTCACGGGATCCTCGGGCACGGCGGGCGCATCAGCGGGGCAGAAGGCACGCACCACGCGGGTGTGGCCGGTGCCGGCTTCATCGGCGAAGACGGCCAGGCCTGTAGCGTCGGTGGCGAGGCTCCAGTCGGCCAGCGCGGCCATGTCCGGCAGCAGGCTGCGCACGGCGTCGGCATCGCGCAGTGGCAGCAGCCACCAGCGTGCGCCGTTGTCCCAGAGTTCGGGCACCTGCCCGTCGGCAGCGAGCGCCAACAGCGCGGCGGGCGCTCCGTCTGCCTCCGTGTCCAGTTGCCGTGCCGGCGGGCTGGCCAGCTGGATCTCCAGTGCCTCGGCCGGGCCGCTCACCCGTACTGGCAGCACCCCTGCCGCGCATTGCTGCAGCAGGGCGCCGTCGCGAGGTTGGGCCAGGCCGCAGGTCACCGCCGCCCAGGCGGCGCCGACGCTGGGGTGGCCGGCGAAGGCCAGCTCACGGGTCGGGGTGAAGATGCGGATGTGGTAGTCGGCGCCGGGCGCGGTGGGGCGCAGGAAGAACACCGTCTCGGACAGGTTCAGCCAGGCGGCCAGAGCCTGCATCTGGCTGCTGGAGAGCGCGTCGGCGTCCAGGATGACGCCCAGTGTATTGCCGGTTCCGGGGCGGGGGGCGAAGACATCGAGCTGCAGGTAACGGAGGACGGCCATCTACGGGGATATTGCGCTTAGAATCAAAGGTTCCGCCCCCGAGGGCGGCTTCCCCACATTCTACATAGCCAATCCATGTCAGCTTCCCCCCTTGTCGATCGTTGGATCGTACTGAAGTTCGGCGGCACTTCGGTGTCGCGTCGTCACCGCTGGGACACGATCGGGAAGCTGGCGAAAAAACGCGCGGAAGAGACCGGATCGCGCGTGCTGGTGGTGGTATCGGCGCTGTCCGGGGTCACCAACGAACTGACCGCGATTGCCGACGGCGCGCCGGACAGCGGTGATCGCGTGGCAGCGCTTGTCGAGCGCCATGAGGGCTTCTTGGCCGAACTCGGCCTGGGCCGCGAGGTGCTGGCCGAACGGCTGGCCGCGCTGCAGGGCCTGCTCGACGATGCGCGTGCAGCCACCCGTCCGCTCGACTGGCAGGCCGAAGTGCTGGGCCAGGGCGAGCTGCTGTCCTCCACCCTGGGCGCGGCCTACCTGCGCGCCTCGGGCCTGGACATGGGCTGGATGGATGCCCGCCAGTGGCTGGATGCGATGCCGCCGCAGCCGAACCAGAGCGACTGGTCGCAGCGGCTGTCGGTGAACTGCCAGTGGCGCGCAGACGCGGAGTGGGTGCAGCGCTTCCGCGCGCAGCCGACCCGCCTGCTGATCACCCAGGGCTTCATTTCGCGGCATGCCGATGGCGGTACCGCCATCCTCGGCCGTGGTGGCTCGGATACCTCGGCGGCGTACTTCGGTGCGCTGCTCGGCGCCAGCCGGGTGGAGATCTGGACCGATGTGCCGGGCATGTTCAGCGCCAATCCCAAGGACGTGCCGGACGCGCGCCTGCTGACCCGCCTGGACTATTACGAAGCGCAGGAAATCGCCACCACCGGCGCCAAGGTGCTGCACCCGCGCTCGATCAAGCCGTGCCGCGATGCCGGCGTGCCGATGGCCATCCTCGATACCGAGCGCCCGGAACTGCCGGGTACCAGCATCGACGGCAGCGCCGCACCGGTGCCGGGGGTGAAGGCGATCAGCCGCCGCAACGGCATCGTGCTGGTGTCGATGGAAGGCATCGGCATGTGGCAGCAGGTCGGCTTCCTGGCCGATGTGTTCAACCTGTTCAAGAAGCACGGCCTGTCGGTGGACCTGATCGGTTCGGCCGAGACCAACGTCACCGTGTCGCTGGACCCGTCCGAGAACCTGGTCAACACCGATGTGCTGGCCGCGCTGTCGGCCGACCTGTCGCAGATCTGCAAGGTGAAGGTGATCGTGCCGTGCGCGGCGATCACCCTGGTGGGCCGCGGCATGCGCTCGCTGCTGCACAAGCTGTCGGACGTGTGGGCCACCTTCGGCCGCGAGCGCGTACACATGATCTCGCAGTCGTCCAACGACCTGAACCTGACCTTCGTCATCGACGAGGCCGATGCCAATGGCCTGCTGCCGATCCTGCACGCAGAGCTGATCGACAGCGGCGCGATGCCGGTGGAGGAGACCGAAGTGTTCGGCCCGCGCTGGCGCGAGATTGCCGGCACCGTGCGCCCGCGCGGCACGCCGTGGTGGCGCGGCCAGCGTGCGCACCTGCTGCAGCTGGCCGATGCCGGTACGCCGCGCTACGTCTATCACCTGCCGACGGTGCGCGCCCGCGCCCGTGCACTGGCCGCAATCAAGCCGATCGACCAGCGCTACTACGCGATCAAGGCCAACAGCCACCCGGCCATCCTGCAGCTGCTGGAAGCCGAAGGCTTCGGCCTGGAGTGCGTGTCGCACGGCGAGCTGAAGCATGTGTTCCAGCACCTGCCGGAACTGTCGCCCAAGCGCGTGCTGTTCACCCCCAGCTTCTGCCCGCGCGGCGAGTACGAGGCGGCGTTCGCGCTGGGCGTGACCGTGACCGTCGACAACGTGGAAGCGCTGCAGCGCTGGCCGGACCTGTTCCGCAACCGCGAGCTGTGGCTGCGCGTCGATCTGGGCCGGGGCGAGGGCCACCACGCCAAGGTCCGCACCGGTGGCAAGGAGTCCAAGTTCGGCCTGCCGATCGCCCGCGTCGACGAGTTCGTGCGCGCGGCCACCGAACTGGGCAGCCGCGTGGTGGGCCTGCATGCGCACCTGGGCAGCGGCGTGGAAACCGCGCAGCACTGGCGCCTGATGTGCGATGAGCTGGCCGGTTTCGCCCGCCGCATCGGCAGCGTGCAGACCATCGATATCGGTGGCGGCCTGCCAATTCCGTACAGCGACGAAGACGAACCCTTCGACCTGGACGCCTGGGCCGAGGGCCTGGCCGAGGTCAAGGCGCTGCACCCGGCATTCCGCCTGGCGATCGAGCCGGGCCGCTACCTGGTGGCCGAATCGGGCGTGCTGCTGACCCATGCCACCCAGGTGGTGGAAAAGGACGGCGTGCGCCGTGTCGGCCTGGACGCCGGCATGAACGCACTGATGCGCCCGGCGCTGTACGACGCCTGGCATGACATCGAGAACCTCAGCCGCCAGGGCGGTTATGCCGAAGCGGCGTTCGATGTGGTCGGCCCGATCTGCGAATCCAGCGATGTGTTCGGCAAGCGCCGCAAGCTGCCGGTGTCCACCGCGCCGGACGACGTGATGCTGATCGCAGATGCCGGTGCCTACGGCTATGTGATGGCCAACACCTACAACCAGCGGATGTTGCCGCGCGAAGACGTGATCGAATGATCACCATGCGCGCCCTGCACCCGCCCACCGACACGCCCCGCGCCCTCGCGCGGGCCCGTGCCTGACCGGATACACCATGACTTCTTTCGACAAACACCAGGTTTCCCGCTTCCGCTTCGTCCGCTGCGAGTTCGCCGCAGAGACCGGCGTGGCCAAGCTGGTTTATGCCTTTGATGACGGCCCGGAGATGGTGGAAACCATCACCGTGCCGGGCGCCCCGTTCGTGCTGGACGAGGCGCGTGCCGCCGCCGTGCAGCGTGCGCTGCAGCTGCTGCACCTGATCGCCGGCGTCAGCTACTACAAGGCCGGCGTACCGGATACGGTCAGCATCGACAGTTACAGCATCGATGCCGATACCGCCGCACTGGTGGAGACCATTTACCTCAATGGCCTGGGCGAATTCGCCTACCGCAACGGCCTGAACCTGCGCGGCCGCTTCCGGTTGCCGGTGCAGGGCGAGGCCGTGCAGGCGCCGGCGCTGGGCCTGCGGCCGCACGCGCTGGTGGCCATCGGCGGCGGCAAGGATTCGCTGGTCAGCATCGAAGCGCTGCGCCGCGGCGGCGTGGACGAGACCGTGACCTGGATCGGTGGCTCGCAGCTGATCCGTGCGTGCGCTGAGCGCACCGGCCTGCCGACATTGAACCTGGGCCGCACGCTGGCGCCGGAACTGTTCGAGTTGAACCGCCAAGGCGCCTGGAACGGCCATATCCCGGTGACGGTGGTGAACTCGGCAATCATGGTGCTGGCCGCGTTGCTGCACGGCGTGGACCAGGTCGTGTTCTCCAACGAGCGTTCGGCCAGCTACGGCAGCCAGATTCCGGGCACCGGCGAAGTGAATCACCAGTGGTCCAAGGGCTGGGCCTGCGAGCAGGCGTTCGGCAGCCATGTGCGGAAGTACGTGGCGGCGGACCTGCAGTACTACTCGCTGCTGCGCCCGATGTCCGAGCTGGCGGTGGCCCGCCAGTTCGCCAAGACCGATTTCTACGACGCGCACTTCTCCAGCTGCAACCGCAATTTCCACATCCTCGGCGAGCGCCCGGTGAACCGCTGGTGCGGCGTCTGCCCGAAATGCCATTTCGTGTTCCTGGCGCTGGCCCCGTTCATGCCCAAGACGCGCCTGGTGCGCATCTTCGGCCGCAACCTGCTGGACGATGCCGAGCAGGCCGGTGGCTTCGATGCGCTGCTGGAATTCCAGGACCACAAGCCGTTCGAGTGCGTGGGCGAAGGCCGCGAATCGCGTGCGGCGATGGCGACGCTGGCGCAGCGCCCGGAGTGGAAGGAAGACCTGTTGGTGAAGCGCTTCTGCAACGAGATCCAGCCGCAGCTGGATGCCGCCGAACTGGAACTGGCACCGCTGCTGCAGCTGCAGGGCGAGCACCGCGTTCCGGCTGCGCTGTGGGAACGGGTGCGTGAAGATTTCGAAGCTTGAAGGAAAGCGCGTCGCGCTGTGGGGCTGGGGCCGTGAGGGCCGCGCCGCGTTTGCGGTGCTGCGTGAGCGCCTGCCAACGCTTGGCCTGAGCCTGTTCTGCCCGGCCGCTGAAGCCGAAGCCGCGCGTGCGGAAACGCAGGGCGCGCTGCAGGTACTTGGCGAACCCTCGGCCGAAGCGCTGGCCGCGTTCGATGTGGTGATCAAGTCGCCCGGCATCAGCCCTTACCAGCCGATCGCGCTGGCGGCGGCAGAGCAGGGCACCACCTTCATCGGCGGCACCGCGCTGTGGTTTGCGGAGCACGCGGCTGACGATGGCATCGTGCACGACACCGTGTGCGTGACCGGCACCAAGGGCAAGAGCACCACCACCGCGCTGGTCGCGCACCTGCTGCGCGCGGCCGGCCACCGTACCGGCCTGGTCGGCAACATCGGCCTGCCGTTGCTGGAAGTGCTGGACCCGCAGCCCGCGCCCGAGTACTGGGCGGTGGAACTGTCCAGCTACCAGACCGGTGAGGTGGCACGCAGTGGCGCCCGCCCGCAGGTGGCGGTGGTGCTGAACCTGTTCCCGGAACACCTGGACTGGCACGGCAGCGAACAGCGTTACATCGAAGACAAGCTGCGGCTGGTGACCGAAGCCGCGCCGCGCATCGCGGTGCTCAATGCCGCAGATCCGCACCTGGCGGCACTGTCGCTGCCCGAGAGTGAGGTGGTCTGGTTCAACCAGCCGCAGGGCTGGCACATGCGGGGCGACATCGTGCATCACGGTGAGCAGGCCGTGTTCGATACCCGCAACACGCCGCTGCCGGGCCGTCACAACCGCGGCAACCTGTGCGCGGTGCTGGCCGCGCTGGAAGCGCTGGGCCTGGATGCGGTGGCGCTGGCACCGGCGGTGCAGGATTTCCGTCCGCTGCCGAACCGCCTGCAGCGCATTGGCGTGGCCCATGGCCTGACCTACGTCAACGATTCGATCAGCACCACGCCGCATGCCAGCCTGGCCGCGCTGGAATGCTTCGCCGGGCAGCGCATCGCGCTGCTGGTGGGCGGGCATGACCGCGGCCTGGACTGGACCGATTTCATGCAGCACATGGCGCACGACGTGCCGCCGGTGGAGATTGTGACCATGGGCAGCAACGGCCCGCGCATCCACGCGATGCTGCAGCCGCTGGCCGATGCCGGCCGCTTCGGCCTGCACGCCGCCGGCGACCTGCCCGAGGCGATGGCGCTTGCACGCGCGGCGCTGGGTGCGCAGGGCGGGGTGGTGCTGCTGTCGCCGGGCGCGCCCAGTTTTGGTGCCTACCGCGATTACGTGGCGCGTGGTCGCCATTTCGCCGAACTGGCCGGATTCGACCCGGACAGCATCAGCGCGATTCCGGGGTTGGGCATCGCCTGATCCGCCGGATCGGGGTCGGATCCCTTTCCTCAGGAAAGGGCTCTGACCCCGGCGAGTTACCATGGGCGTATCCCCGGACGGACCCGGATAGCCGCGTGTGCACCTTCATTACCCTGTTCCTGCCCGCATCCTTATCGCACATTGAAGTCGCCGCGATCATGCAGCGCAGCGGTCGGCGCCTGTTTGCGCAGGATTCGCCCAGCCTGCAGTCAGCGGTCGGGCCCGGTTGGCAGCCGTGGTTGAGTGCCGTGCACTGCGATTGCGGCACGTCGCTGGCCTCGGCGCAGGCGGTTCGTGAGTGGAACGGCGATGCCGAACGCTGGCGCAGGAAGGGCTGGAGCGAAGCGAAGATCGCCCGCGCGTTGGCGGCGCAGTTGGCGCGGCATGAACAGGATCAGCGGGCACTCAGCGATGAAGCCCTGGATGATGCCGGCCAGTGGTTGCAGCGTATCGATGCGCTGTTGCAGGCTGGGGCCGCGCGCATCGGCCTGCTGGTGCGCGACTACGACGGTTCGGTGGGTGCCCGGCAGCCGAAGCCGCCGGAACGCCACTGGCTGCGCGCGCATCTGGCGGCGTCGGATCTACTGGCATTCGAGCCGGGCACGTTGCACTGGATCGAACGCGGGTAGTGCCGGCCGCTGGCCGGCAACCTGCGGGGAAATTCATCCACGCATGGCGTGGCTCTACTGTAGCGCCGAGCCCACGCTCAGCGGCCTTCATTCGTCTTCGTCGATAAACGCGTAACCGCCGTCAATGAGCTGCTGCAGGTACGCATCGAAGCTCGGTGCGATCACCGCGTAGCTGTCCGGATCGTGCAGGTAGCGCACCACCTGGCCGACGGTGCCGCCCGGTGCCGGATCGAAATCCAGGTACAGCATCGAGGTGCCGCCGTTGTTCATGCAGTGCGAGAAACACAGCCGGCGGCTCATCGGCAGATCCGCGTCGATGCCCTCGCCGAGAATCTCCGGTTCCTCATCCAGCCACTCTTCGTAGATGGAACGGATGCTGTCGTCCCACCGCTGCTGGTCCTCGAAGATCTGCGCGACCGATCGCAGGTAGTACGGATAGCCGCCGTCCTCGACATCCGAGCCGAGCATCAGCACGCAGACCCCGCCGCCGGGGTACTCGCGAAAGTGCGTGCCATCGACGCGGGACAACAGTTCCACCAGGCTGTCAGGCACCTGCGGCCATTGCATGCGCAGGCGCTGCAGGTCTTCTGCGCTGGCGCCCTGGACGTGAGCCCATTGTGGGGCATCGTCGGCAGGCAGGCGTGGGATCAGGCCAGACAGAAAGCGGTCAACAAGGTTCATGCGAAAAAGGGGACGGAGGGGATTAAGTCGTATCCAACCACACCTGCGTCACGCCGCCAATGCAGAATGCGACGCGGGAGGGGCGAATACGGCTTAATCCCCTCCGTCCCCTTTTTCTTGCGGAGCAGGCGCATGAATCGTTGGCGATGCGGTGTGGCGATGATGCTGGGTCTGGCGGCGATGCCAGCGTGGGCGGCGATGAAGACGCAGCCGGTGGAGTGGAAACACCAGGGCACGACCTTCAGTGGCGTGCTGGTCTATGCCGACGGCGACAACGACAAGCGTCCGGGCCTGGTGATGGTGCCGAACTGGAAGGGTGTGAACGAATCGGCGGTCGAGAAGGCCAAGCAACTGGCCGGCGACGACTACGTGGTGCTGGTGGCCGATGTCTATGGCAAGGACGTGCGGCCGAAGACCGATGCCGAGGCCGGGCCGGTGGCGACCAAGCTGCGCAACGACCGGCCGTTGCTGCGGGCACGTGCGCTGGAGGCGGTGAACGTGCTCAAGGCGCAGGCCGGCAGGGTGCCGCTGGATGCCGGCCGGATCGGTGCGGTGGGCTTCTGCTTTGGCGGCACCACGGTGCTGGAGCTGGCCCGTGCAGGTGCGCCGTTGGCCGGTGTGGTCAGCCTGCACGGCGGGCTGGGTTCGCCGCTGCCGGCGCAGGCCGGTGGCAGTCACCCGTCGGTGCTGGTGCTCAATGGTGCCGACGACAGGAGCGTGACCGCCGAGGACATCGCCGCCTTCCAGAAGGAAATGGATGCGGCCAAGGTCGATTGGGAGTTCACCAACTACAGCGGTGCGGTGCACTGCTTCGCCGAGCGCGACGCCAACAGCCCGCCGGGGTGCCAGTACAACGAGCGGGCGGCCAAGCGCGCGTGGAAGGCGCTGGATGAGTTCTTCGAGGAGCGCTTCGAGAAACGTTGATTCGTGCAG
>NZ_JAOBZT010000097.1:0-12419 GCF_029839005.1 Stenotrophomonas sp. GD03958
GGGACGGGTTTACGGCGTCCCCCGCAACCGGACCCACCCCGACTCCCCACAGGAAACCAGCTTCTGCTGTTGCTGTTGCTGTTGCTCCAGCTCGCAGCGGTGCAGGGCGCAGCCCTGCCGAACACCCCCTCATGCTGCGCCGCAGAATGCATTCGGCTGAACCTGCATGCTCTACTTGAATCGATCTAAATTCACGACCGCGCGGGTCGGGCGTCATTCCAGGGGGAGCTCTCTGCCGGTCACGGCGGGACTCAGCGGAACGGTGCCGAACGACCCCGGCCGTCTGCCTCCGCGTCATCGACTACAGGAACCCGACATGCGCCCAGTGCCGTCCGCTCCCGCCGTCCCATCGACCTCGCGCCCGCTGGCGCGCCTGGCCTGCCTGTTGGCACTTTCGGCCATGCCGATGCTGTTGCAGGCCGCGCCGGCAGCGCTGGAGCGGGAGGTCAATACATTCATCGGCAGCAAGGACGACGGCAATACGTTCCCGGGCGCGTCGGCGCCGTTCGGCCTGATCCAGGTCAGCCCGATCGGCAGCCACTATTCGGGTTGGCGCTATGACGACGAGAAGATCCGTGGCTTTGGCCACTCCTTCATCTCCGGTGCCGGCTGCTGGGAACAGGGCGGCCAGGTGTCGGTGCTGCCGGTGACCGGCTCGATCGGCCCGGGCGGCGATTTCGATACCGGAAACCCCAAGAAATTCGACCACAAGACGTATGCCTCGAACTACACCCATGACGGCGAGATCGGCCAGGCTGGCTACTACAAGGTGCGCCTGACCAGCTACGGCGGCATCGATGCCGAGGCGACCGCGCGCACCCGTGCCGCAGCCGAGCGCTACACCTTCAGCCAGCGCAGCGGCGATGGCCACGTCCTCGTCAATGTCGGCCAGGCCAACGAACGCCATTCAGTGATCGGCAGCGTGGTCGATGTGGTCGGCGACCGTGTAGTCGAGGGCAAGCTGGTGACCAAGAGCTTCTGTGGCGGTCATCAGTACACCACCTGGTTCCGCATCGAGTTCGACCGTCCGTTCAAGGCGCATGGCACCTGGGGCGAGGGCGGTGGCCTGCCGGGCGCGCGCCACAGCATGGAAGGCGAGCAGAAGCCGAACGGTGCCTGGCTCAGCTTCGACCTGGCCAAGGGCCAGTCGGTGACGGCGGTCAGCGCGATCTCGCACGTGGATGCCGAAGGCGCGCGTACCAACCTGCGCGCGGAAGGCATGCAGGGCGGGGCGCTGCTCGGTTTCGACCGGATGCGGGCGCTGTCCCAGCAGTCGTGGCGCGAGCAGCTGGGCCGGGTGCGCGTGCAGGGTGGCAACGCCGACGACCGCGCTGTGTTCTACAGCGCGGTCTACCACGCGCTGCTGCAGCCGATGACCGGCAACGACGCCGACGGCCGCTACCGCGGCTATGACGATGGCATCCACCGTGCCGATGGCTGGACCTACTACGAGTACTTCTCGCTGTGGGATACCTACCGCGCGCAGAACCAGTGGTTGGCGCTGACCCGTCCGGACGTGGCGCGCGACATCGGCCGTACCCTGCTGGCGATCGACGAGCAGGGCGGCTGGCTGCCGCGCTGGGGCTATGCCAACTTCGAGACCAACATCATGACCGGCGATCCGGTCACCCCGTTCATGGTCGACCTGTGGCGCTTCGGTGCGCTCAAGGGCCGTGAATCGCAGGCTTGGGATGCGCTGCGCCGCAATGCCTTCGGCACGCCGCCGCTGAACTCGCGCATGGCTGGCCGCTCCGGCAACCCGACCTATCTGGACAAGGGCTACGTGGTCTACGACCGCGCGTTCCCGTCCAAGGGCATGGACGTCGATCCGCATCACGGCGGTTCGGCGACGCTGGAATACGCGCTGGCCGACTGTGCGCTTTCGCAGATGGCCGATGGCCTCGGCCATGCGCAGGACGCGGCGACGCTGCGTGAGCGCGGCCGCAACTGGCGCAAGGTGTGGGACCCGCAGGTGCGTGACGCCGAGACCGGCTTCACCGGTTTCCCCCGCCCGCGCACCGAGGATGGCCAGTGGTACACCCCGGCCGATGGCCACTACAGCCCGCGCTCGCATCACGGTTTCCATGAAGGCACGGCGTGGCAGTACCAGTGGCTGGCGCAGCAGGACGTGCCGGGCCTGGTCGAAGCCATGGACGGCCGCGAACAGGCCGGCCGCCGCCTCGATGCGTTCTTCGCGATGGACGCGCTGCAGGCCGACCCGCTCAATGCCGCCCGCAAGGCGTGGGTGGTCGGGCCGTACAGCTATTACAACCAGTTCCGCTACAACCCGAACAACGAGCCGGACCTGCACGCGCCGTGGCTGTACACACTGATCGGCCAGCCGTGGAAGACCGCCGCCGTGGTGCGTGCGGCGCAGCAGCTGTTCACCAATGCCCCCAACGGCGTGACCGGCAACGATGACCTCGGCACGATGTCGGCCTGGTACCTGTTCAGCGCCATTGGCGTGTACCCGGCGGTGCCGGGCAGTGGCCAGTTCCTGCTGCACACCCCGCGCTTCAGCAAGGTGGAAGTGGACATGGGCAATGGCCGCACGCTGCGCATCGACGCGCCGGGTGCCGATGGCCGCCGTCTGCAGTATGTGCAGGGCGTGCAGGTCGATGGCCAGCCGCATGCGCCGGTTTGGCTGGACTGGAACCAGCTGCAGCAGGGCCCGCGCCTGCAGTTCGCGCTCGACGCGAAGGCGCCGGAGCAGGGCTGGGGCACGGCGGTGAAGGACCTGCCGGTATCCTGGTGCGCGGCACCGGGTAGCCAGCTGCGCTGAGACGGACTGTGCCGTTCGCGGTGACCCAGCGAACGGCACGGCACGACAGGTCCCTGATCCATTAGGCTTGAGCATCCAGCGGAGTCCGGGAAGACGATGAACGACAACGGCAGCAGTCCCAGCAAACGCGCCGGCAAGGCGGTGACGGTGACCGACATCGCGCGTGCCATCGGCGTGTCACGGGCAACGGTGTCGCTGGTGCTGCGCGGCAGCCCACTGGTCAACGTCGATACCCGCGCCAAGGTCGAGGCCGAACTGCGCCGCCAGCGTTATGTCTACAACCGCGCGGCGGCCAACCTGCGCCGGCGCACGTCATCAAGCATCGCGCTGGTGATCAACGATCTGTCCAACCCGTTCTTCGCCGAATTCGCATCCGGTGTGGATGAGGCGCTGGGCGGGCGTGGTTATGTGACCCTGCTGGGCAGCACCGGCGAATCGCCGGAGCGCCAGCAGGCGGTGCTGTCCACGCTGATGGAGCACACCCCGGCCGGCCTGATCCTGTCGCCGGCCGAGGGCAGTGATACCACGCTGCTGCGGCAGGCGCTGGGTGCCAATGCCAACGTGCTGCTGTTCAACCGCGAGCTTGACGGGGCTGACTGGGATTTCCTCACCCTCGACAACCAGCACGGCGCCTATCTCGCCACGCGCCACCTGATCGAGCGCGGCCATCGCCAGATCGCTTTCTTTGGCGGCCACGCCGCATCCAGTTCGTGCCACCAGCGCCGTGCCGGTTTCCAGCAGGCGCTGGCCGAGGCCGGGCTGTCGCTGCCGCCGGGCTGGATGATCGAATCTGCACCGAACCGCCTGGAAGCCGCCGCGCGCACCGATGAGTTGTTTGCCGACGGCCATCGCCCGAGTGCGGCGGTCTGCTACAACGACACCGTCGCGTTGGGCCTGATGCTGGGCCTGAATTCGCGTGGCATCCGTCCGGGCGGCGATTTTGCCGTTACCGGTTTCGATGATATTTCCGAGGCTGCGGTGGCGGTGCCGCCACTGACCACGTTGACCGCCGACCCGCGCGAGCGTGGCCGGCAAGCTGCGGCGCTGCTTCTGCAACGACTGGACGAACCGGATGCGCCGCCGCGGCGCACGGTCGCGCCGGTGCAGCTGCGCATCCGCGAAAGCAGTGCCGCACGACCGAACTGATTCCTTTCATACATCCCTTCCACGCAACAACGACCTTCCGCGCATCGAGGCGCGTACCGCATGCCGATCTCCGCAACGCCCCGTCCATCGGGTTCTTCGGGCAACGCACCCGCCGTCACCAACGGCAAGGCGCTGGCCGTGGTCACCACGATCTTCTTCATGTGGGGCTTCCTGACCTGCCTCAATGACATCCTGATCCCGCACCTGAAGGCGGTGTTCGAGCTGAACTACGCCAAGGCGATGCTGGTGCAGTTCACCTTCTTCGGCACCTACTTCCTGATGTCGCTGCCGGCCGGACGCCTGGTGGCGGCGCTGGGCTACAAGAAGGGCATCGTGGCCGGCCTGCTGATCGCCGGTATCGGCGCACTGGGTTTCTGGCCCGCGGCCGAGCTGCGCGTCTACGGCGCCTTCCTCGGTGCACTGTTCGTGCTGGCGACCGGCATCACGGTGCTGCAGGTCGCCGCCAACCCGTACGTCGCACTGCTGGGACCGGAGCAGACCAGCTCAAGCCGCCTGACCCTGGCGCAGGCGTTGAACTCGCTGGGCACGGCCATCGCCCCGATCTTTGGCGGCATGTTGATCCTGTCCAACACGGTGAAGAGTGCCGATGACATCGCGGCGCTGCCGGCCGCCGAGCAGCTGGCCTACCGTGCCGCCGAGGCGCAGGCCGTGCAGGGTCCATACGTAGGCCTGGCGGTGGCGCTGGTACTGCTGGCGCTGTTCGTGTTCCTGTTCCGCCTGCCGGCGTTGAGCGACGCCACCGAGCAGGCTGACCAGGGTCACCACCACAGCTACCTGGATGCACTGCGCAAGCGCCACCTGCTGCTGGGCGTGCTGGGCATCTTCTTCTACGTCGGTGCCGAAGTGTCGATCGGCAGCTTCCTGGTCAATTACCTGTCGATGCCCAACATCGGCGGCTTCAGCGAACAGGAGGCCACCCATTACGTGTCGGCCTACTGGACGATGGCGATGATTGGCCGCTTCGCCGGCTCGGCGCTGCTGGCGCGCTTCTCGCCCAGCCGCCTGCTGGCGATCTTCGCGCTGGTCAACGTGGCCCTGCTGGTTACGACCATGCTGACCTCTGGCAGCATCGCGCTGTACTCGGTGGTGGCGATCGGCCTGTTCAACTCGATCATGTTCCCGACCATCTTCGCGCTGAGCATCGAGCGCCTGGGGCCGCTGACCAACAAGGGCTCCAGCCTGCTGATCATGGCCATCGTCGGCGGTGCCGTGGTGCCGTACCTGCAGGGCGTGCTGGCCGACCACATCGGTGTGCAGGCCAGCTTCATCCTGCCGCTGCTGTGCTACGGCTACATCATTTTCTACGGACTGGTCGGCGCACGTACGCCGGCTTCCGCAACGCAGGGAGGCTGAGTCCGGAATGGGTGCCATTGTCTGCTTCGGCGAAATTTTGATCGATCTACTAGCGCAGCCGCCGGCCTCGGCCGACACCCCGCGCGCATTCCTTCAGTACGCCGGCGGTGCGCCGGCCAACGTTGCGGTGGCGGCAGCGCGACTGGGGGCGAAGACCCAGTTCGTCGGCATGCTGGGCCGAGACATGTTCGGTGACTTCCTGGCGGACAGCCTGGCCGAGCACGGCGTGGGCACGGATTACATCGTGCGTACCAATGCGGCAAAGACCGCGCTGGCCTTCGTCGCGCTGGATGCCAGCGGCGAGCGCAGCTTCAGTTTCTACCGCCCACCGGCGGCCGACCTGCTGTTCCGTGACAGCGATTTCCAGGCCGCGTGCCTGGACAGCGCGCAGTGCTTCCACGTCTGTTCCAACAGCCTGACCGAGCCGGCCATCGCCGGGGCGACCTTCGCCGGCATGGACCGCGCCCGTGCCGCCGGTGCGGTGGTCAGCCTGGACCTCAACCTGCGCCCGGCACTGTGGCCCGCCAACGAAGATCCGACGCCGCGGCTGTGGCAGGCACTGGAACGCGCTGACCTGGTCAAGCTGTCGCGCGAGGAGCTGGACTACCTGGCTGCGCCGCTGGGTGCCGATGGCGAGGCGGCGGTGCTGCGGCGCCTGCTGGCTGCGCAGGCGCGCTGGGTGATCGTCACCGACGGTGCGGCCACGCTGCACTGGTACACCCGCGACAACCACGGCACCGTCACCAGTTTCCGCGTGGCCACGGTCGACACCACGGCGGCGGGCGACGCGTTCGTCGGTGGCGTGCTGGTTGGGCTGCTGGAGCGCGGCGGTGCCGGTGCCGGTTTTGCAGCGTTCTGCCAGGACCCGGAGGCGATCACCGCCACGCTGCGCTTCGGTGCCGCGGTCGGCGCTCTGGCTGTTACCCGCAAGGGCGCGTTCGCCGCGATGCCCTCGCTCGATGAAGTGCAGCAGCTGCTGCAGGCCCAGGACATTACCGCATGAGCACCTCGCCCGATTTCCGTTCACCCGCGTTCCTGCGTGCGCATATCGCCGACACGATGGCGTTCTACCACCCGCGCTGCATCGATCCGAACGGCGGCTTCTTCCACTACTTCCGTGATGACGGCAGCATCTACGATGCCAGCCACCGCCACCTGGTGAGCAGCACGCGCTTCGTCTTCAACTACGCGATGGCCTACCGCGAATTCGGCAATGCTGAATACCGCGAGGCGGTCGAGCACGGCGTGCGCTACCTGCGCGAGGTGCACCGCAACCCGGCCACCGGTGGCTACGCCTGGACCCTGCGCGATGGCAAGGTCGAGGACGACATGAACCACTGCTATGGCGTGGCGTTCGTGCTGTTGGCCTACAGCTGCGCACTGAAGGCCGGTCTCGAACAGGCCCGCGCATGGATGGACGAGACCTGGCAGCTGCTGGAAGCGCGTTTCTGGGAGCCGCAGCACGGCCTCTACAAGGACGAAGCCGATGGGCAGTGGAATTTCACCGGCTACCGTGGCCAGAACGCAAACATGCACATGTGCGAGGCGATGCTGGCCGCCTTCGAGGCCAGCGGCGAACAGCGCTATGGGGAGCGCGCGCTGCAGCTGGCCGACAACATGACCCGCCGCCAGGCCGCCAAGGCCGGTGGCCTGGTGTGGGAGCACTACGATTCCAACTGGGAGATCGACTGGGATTACAACCTGGATGACCCCAAGCACCTGTTCCGCCCGTGGGGCTTCCAGCCGGGCCACCAGACCGAATGGGCCAAGCTGCTGTTGATCCTGGACCGCCATGTGCAGGCCGATTGGCTGGTGCCGACCGCGCAGCACCTGTTCGACGTGGCCGTGGCGCGCAGCTGGGACCAGGCGCGGGGTGGCCTGTACTACGGTTTCGCGCCGGAATCGCGCCGGCAGCCGGGCATGGATGGCGCCCCGATCGGTGGCGACAGTTTCGTCTGCGACGACGACAAGTATTTCTGGGTGCAGGCGGAGACGCTGGCGACCGCCGCACTGATGGCCAAGCGTACCGGCGATGACCGCTATTGGCAGTGGTACCAGCGTATCTGGGCGTATTCGTGGGAACACTTCGTCGATCACCGGTACGGCGCCTGGTTCCGCATCCTCGATGCCGACAACCGCAAGTACAGCGACGAGAAGAGCCCGGCCGGCAAGGTGGATTACCACACCATGGGCGCGTGCTACGAAGTGCTGAACGTCGTGCGTTGAGGTCTGCCGCGCTGCGCGCTCGCCGGACGTGGTCCGGCGCTACCGTGGCGTGTTGAATTGGTAGCGCCGGGCCATGCCCGGCGGAAAAACAGGAGCATCCCGTGCATCGCCTTCCCCTCGTTGTCCGCCTGCTCCTGCTGCTGATCGCGGCCTCCGCCTTCCCGGCAACTGCGGCGCCACTACAGGCACAGTGGGAATTCCGCATGCTGCCCGGCGACGCGCAGGGCGCGGCCCACCCAGGTCTGCAGCAATGGCGGGCGGCGACGGTGCCGGGCAGCGTGCACACCGACCTGCTGGCTCACGAATTGATCCGTGATCCGTATGTCGGTGCGCCCGAGGCCGAGCTGCAATGGATCGGCCTGGCGGCCTGGGAGTACCGCGCGCGCTTCGACGTCGATGCCGCGACGCTGTCCAGGCCCAATGCCGAGCTGCGCTTCGATGGGCTGGATACCTACGCCGAAGTCAGCCTCAACGGAAAGCCGCTGCTGCGCGCGGACAACGCACACCGCACGTGGCGTGCCCGGGTCGAAGGCCGCCTCCGTGCGAGCAACAATGAACTGCAGATCGTGTTCCGTTCGCCGATCCGCACCCTGCTGCCGGGCGTGCAGGCGATGCCGCACAAGATCGCTGGCAACTACCCGTCGCCGTATGGCGATGAGCCGAAGGACGCGATGGTCGGCAACTTCGCGCGCAAGCCGGCCTACCACTTCGGCTGGGACTGGGGTCCGCGCTATGTCACCGCCGGCGTCTGGCGCGGAATCGATCTGCAGGCCTGGGACGCGCACCGCCTGACCGATCTTGCGGTGCGCACGGATGCATTGAGCGCGGAGCAGGCGAAGCTGGCCGTGCTGCTGCGAGTGGAGCAGGGCGCGGCGGCGGGCTCGGCCGTGGTGAATGTGGATGTGCAGGATCCGCAGGGCCGCAACGTGGCCCAGGTGCAGCGCACGGTGCTGCTGAAGCCCGGCCAGAACAGCATCGAGGTTCCGGTTGAACTGGCCGATCCGCGGCGTTGGTGGCCAGTCGGCCACGGCGCGCAGGACCGCTACACGGTGCAGGCCCGCCTGGACCAAGGTGGCGCGCCGGAGCTGGTGCGCGAGCAGCGCATCGGCCTGCGCACGGTTGAACTGCGCCGCGAGGAAGACGGCAAGGGCGGGCAGGGCTTCGCTTTCGTCATCAACGGCGTGGAGATCTTCGCAAAGGGCGCCAACGTCATTCCGTTCGATGCCTTACCCGCACGGGTCGACGCCGCGCGCCTGCGCCAGGTGCTGACCGCCGCACGCGACGCCAACATGAACATACTGCGCAACTGGGGTGGCGGCTACTACGAGGACGATGCGTTCTTCGACATCGCCGACGAACTGGGCCTGCTGGTCTGGCAGGACTTCATGTTCGGTGGTGGCATGCAGCCGGGCTACGATCCGGCCTTCCGTGCCAGCGTGGTGGCCGAGGCACGCGACAATGTGCGCCGGCTGCGCCATCACCCCAGCATCGTGCTGTGGTGTGGCAACAACGAGGAAGAAACCGCCTGGAAGGACTGGGGTCACGGCCGCGACCTGCAGGCGGCCGACCCGGCATTTGCGGCGAAGGTCTGGCAGGGCTATGTCGACCTGTTCGGCAACGACCTGCGCCAAGTGGTGGGCGAGGAAGGACTGGGCGTACCGTACTGGTCCAGTTCGCCCAGCAACGATCTGGACGGGAAGGCCAACGATTCCACCCGCGGCGACAAGCACTACTGGCAGGTCTGGGGCAATCCGGCGCTGCCGGTGCAGGCCTACCTGCGTGAGACGCCACGCTTCATGTCCGAGTACGGCCTGCAGGCATGGCCGTCGGTGGCCACCGTGGACCAGATCGCCACCCGCGCCGAGCAGCGCATCGACAGCCCGGTGATCCGCGCGCACCAGAAATTCATGGCCGGCGAGGGCAACAGCCGCCTGCTGCACTACATCGAACTGGGCTACGGCACGCCGAAGGACTTCGAGGACTTTGTCTACCTCAGCCAGGTGATGCAGGCCGATGGCATCGCGCTGGCCGCGTTGCACCATCGCGCTTCGCGGCCGTACACGATGGGCTCGCTGTACTGGCAGCTCAACGATGTCTGGCCGGGTGCTTCATGGTCCAGCGTGGACTACTTCGGTCGCTGGAAGGCGCTGCACTTTGCCGCGCGGCGCTTCTTCGCGCCGGTCACGGTAGCGGCGCTGCGCGATGAGGGCAGCACGCGCGTACGCCTGATCAATGACGGTGCGGCGCTGGATGCACGTTGGCGGCTGCGGGTGATGGACGTGGAAGGGAAGGTGCTGCGCCGTCGCGAGGACGCGGTGACGCTGGCGGCGTCGGGTGTGACCTCGATCGGTGATTTCCGCGATGCCGAGCTGCTGGCCGGTGCCGACCCGAAGCGCACGGTGGCGGTGTTCGAGCTGCTGCAGAACGGGGCGGTGAGCGCGCGGCAGGTGGTCGGATTCGTCGAAGCCAAGGACCAGATGTTGCCGCGGCAGAAGCTCAAGGCCACGTTGTCCATCGAAGGCGACCACTATCGACTACGGCTGGAAAGCGCGGCTTACGTGCGCGCGGCGTGGATTGATTTCGGTGCGTTGGATGTGCAGGTCGAAGACAACCTGCTGGACTTGCTGCCGGGCGAAACCCGCGATATCGCCGTACGCGGCCCGGTGGATCTGGTTACCCTGCGCGAAGCGCTGAAGGTGAAAACCCTCAACGATCGATGAGGGCAGGTGAACCATGTTCTGGTAGGTGTCAACCTTGGTTGACACATCGGCCGTATGCCAACCAAGGTTGGCAACTACCAGAAGCGGAGCCGGGTAGGTGCGGACCGTTGGTCCGCACACCTTTCTTTTTTACAGTTGGATCTGCTGGAAGTTCTCGACCCGCTCGTGGCCATTGGCGGCCTGGCCGGTGCGCGGCATCGGGTAGTCGTCGCGGCGGTCGATCAGGCGCGTCTGCAGGCCGGCTTCACGGGCGGCATCCAGCTCTTCCACCACATCGGACAGGAACAGGATCTCGCCGGCCGGTACGCCGATGGCCTGCACGATGCGGCGGTAGCTGTCGGCCTCGCGCTTGCCGCCGATCTCGGTATCGAACCAGCCCGACACCAGTGGGCTGAGTTCACCGGCATCGCTGAACCCGAAGAACAGCTTCTGTGCCGGCACCGAGCCGGAGGAATACACGAACAGCGACAGGCCGGAAGCGTGCCAGCCCTTCAACACCGGCGCCACCTCCGGGTAGAAGTGTGCGGTGTAGTCGCCACGGCGGTAGCCTTCGTCCCAGATCAGGCCCTGCAGCGCCTTCAGTGCGGTGTGCTTGCGGTCCTGGTCGATCCAGCCCTGCAGGGTCTCGGCCACCAGGCTGTCCTGGCAGGCACCGCCGATCTCGGTCGCCACCGCATCCAGCCAGCGGCGCACTTCCGGCTGCTGGCCGTGTTCGGCGACGAACGCGGGCAGGGCCTTGCGGGCATAGGGGAACAGCACGTTCTTGACGAACGAGATGCTGCTGGTGGTGCCTTCGATGTCGGTCAGGATGACGCGGGCTTGCATGGATCAGGACGCCTGGGTGGGTACGTAACGAGGGAACTTCTGCGCGATGTCGGTGCCGGTGAAATGGCCGACCCAGCCGTCCGGCTCGGTGAAGAAACGGATCGCCACGAAGCTGGGTTCCTCGCCCATGTCGAACCAGTGGGTGGTGCCATCGGGCACGGCGATCAGGTCGTCCTTCACGCACTCGATCTCATAGACCTTGTCACCCACGTGCAGGGTGAACAGGCCGGAGCCGGCGACGAAGAAGCGCACCTCGTCTTCCTTGTGGAAGTGCTCGTCGAGGAACTTCTTGCGCAGCTCGGCGCGGTTCGGGTTGTCCGGGGCGATCGAGGCCACGTCCACGCTCTTGAAGCCGCGCTCGGCGACCAGGCGGTCGATGTCCGCACGGTAGGCGGCGAACACTTCCTCCTGGCTGGCGCCCGGCGCGACTGGCGCGGTGGCCTGCCAGCGCTCGAACGTGACGCCGATCTTCTGCAGTTCGGCAGCGATGACCGCGCCGTCCTGGGTGTCCAGCAGCGGCGATTCGGGGCGGGTGTCGTCGTAGATGCGCAGTCGGCTCATGGCGGCAGCTTGAACGTCTCGGGGGAAGACAGGGTAGCAGGGTGGGGGCGGGGCGCAGATTCCGGATCGGCATCTGCACCTGCGCGCCGGTTCAGCTGCGCAGCTTGCGCAGTTCCAGTTCGCAGTGGAACAGGAATTCGAACGCTTCCAGGTGGCGGCGTGCTTCGGCCATATCGCGGCCCCAGGCGTACAGCCCATGGCCGTCGATCAGGTAGCCCCACAGGTTCTGCCGGTCGAGCAGGTCATCGACCTGCTGCGAAAGCACGTTCATGTCCTGGGTATTGGCGAACACCGGCACGTCGATGGCCATCTCGTGGGTGCTGTTGCCGGCGAAGGCCTTCAGCAGCTCGTAACCCTCCAGGCGGATGTGGCCCTGCGGCGCATACAGGCGCGAGGCGATGGTCTGCACCGGCGAATGCGTATGCAGCACGCAGCCGACCTCCGGGAAGCGGCGGTACAGCTGGGTGTGCAGCAGGGTCTCGGCGGACGGGCGCAACGGACGGCCCACGGCCTGGCCGTCGAAGTCCACCACCATGATGTCATCC
This sequence comes from Stenotrophomonas sp. GD03958, assembly GCF_029839005.1. Lineage (NCBI taxonomy): Bacteria > Pseudomonadati > Pseudomonadota > Gammaproteobacteria > Lysobacterales > Lysobacteraceae > Stenotrophomonas > Stenotrophomonas sp. GD03958. Next base: position 12,180 of record NZ_JAOBZT010000097.1, read on the forward strand.
TCGATCAGGCGGCCCTTGTCCTTGCCCGAGACGGTGATCGCCGCGTGGCGGTCGTCCAGGCGGTGGGAGAAGTTGCTGCTGGTGGCCGGGGTCCAGCCGGCGTGGGCCAGTTCGCGGATGTTGTCGATCAGCAGCTGGGCCAGTTCGCTCAGGCGCGCGGTGTCGTACGGGAAGGTGGGGGCGTTCATGTCGGCGATTTTACTGGATTCGGCCAACGGCTGAGCCCCTCGTGGCGGGTCG
>NZ_JAOBZT010000098.1:0-12401 GCF_029839005.1 Stenotrophomonas sp. GD03958
CGATGGCGCCATCCATGGCGCCAACGGTCCTGCCTGCCCACACCGCCCCACCTCTGACAGATCCCGATGGCTGTTGGTAGGTGTCGACCTTGGTCGACACGATAGATCCACGCCATGCGTGGATGCTTTTCGATTCCAGTTCGAAATATTCGATTCCGATGGAGATTCATCCACGCATGGCGTGGATCTACTGCAGATCGCAGAGATCTGTCGAAGGCGGGGTGGGTCCGGTTGCGGGAGTGTCCGCGGCATGGATGCTGCGGCCAAGCCCCCATGGGTGAGGGCGCTTTGCTTGCGAAGCACTGCTTCGCAAGCGCCCGAACGCACAGCCGCCAGCGGCTGGGCCGGACCGCGGAGCGGGGTTTACGGCGTCTCCCGCAACCGGACCCACCCCGCCTACCCACAGGAAGCCGGCTTTTGCTTCGGCTGTTGCTGTTGCTCCAGCTCGCAGCGGGTGCAGCGCGCAGCCCTGCCGATAACCCCCCTCCTGCGACGGTTCGTCGCACGGGTAACCCAGGACCCGCCTCTACACTAGCGGGGTGACCCGCCTGTCCCGCCCGCAGCGTCTTCTGCTCCAGCTCGCCATCCTGGCGACGCTGCTGATGGTGCTTGCGCCGCTGGTCAGCCGCGCGCTGCAGGTGCCGCCGATGGACCACACCGCAATGGCGGGCATGGACCACGCCGCCATGGGCCATGACATGCACGACATGGCCATGGCCGGGCACGATCAGCACGGCGCCGCGCCGGCAGTGCCCCGCCCCGCGGCCGATCCCCACGCCATGCATGGCGAAGCCTGCGAATACTGCGTACTGGCCATGCGCCTGCTGCCATGGCTGGCGGTGCTGGTGCTGCTGTTGCCGCTGCTGTGGCGGCCGCGCCTGGTGTTCCCGTGGTCGCAACGGGTGCTGCCCGCACCGCACTGGCCCGCACACGCCGCACGTGGGCCACCGCGCGTCTCCATCGTCCGCTGATATCCCCGTGAATCTGCCGCACGACGCCTGACCGGGCGCCGTGCGCGCGTGCGTACCTTGGAGCTGTTCCGATGAAAATGACTTCCCGCCCCGCGGGCGCCTGCGCGCGCCTGCCGGTTGCCCTTGGCCTGGCCGTGACCACGTCACTGGCCTACGCTGCGCCTGCCGAAGAGGCGCGTACCCTCGATACGATGGTGGTCACCGCCGCCGCACCGTCCTCGCCGCTGCACTGGGTGACCGACCCACGCCTGCCGCGGCAGCCGGTGCCGGCCAGTGATGGTGCCGATTACCTGAAAACCGTTCCCGGATTCTCTGCCATCCGCAATGGCGGCACCAACGGCGACCCGGTGCTGCGCGGCATGTTCGGTTCGCGCCTGAACATCCTCAGCAACGACGGCAACCTGATCGGTGCCTGCCCGTCGCGCATGGACAATCCGCTGTCCTACATCGCGCCGGAAAGCTTCGACCGGTTGACCATCATCAAGGGCCCGCAGAGCGTGCGCTGGGGCGCAGGTGCCTCGGCCGGTACCGTGCGCTTCGAGCGCGACACGCCGCGCTTCGATGAACCAGGCCTGCGTGCCGATGCCAGCGCGTTGGTCGGCTCGCGCAACCGCAACGACCAGGTGCTGGACCTGACCCTGGGCAATCCGACCGGCTATGTGCGCGCCAGCGGCAACCGGTCCGAGGCCGATGACTACAAGGACGGCCACGGTGATGTGGTGCCGTCGAAGTGGCGCAAGTGGAACGGTGACGTGGCCATCGGCTGGACGCCGGATGCCGACACGCTGCTGGAAATCTCCGCCGGTGCCGGCGATGCCATTGCGCGCTACGCCGGGCGCGGCATGGACGGTGCTGCGTTCGAACGCACCAGCTATGCCGCGCGCTTCGAGAAGCGCAACCTGCCCGGTGCGTGGGATACGTTGCAGGCCAACGTGTACTACAACGAAGCCGACCATGTGATGGACAACTACACGCTGCGCACGCCGAACCCGCACAGCATGATGCCGATGCCGATGGCCTCGAACGTGGACCGCCGTACCCAGGGCGGCCGGGTCAGTTCCGAGTGGCGTTGGCAGGACGTGCAACTGGTGGCCGGTGTGGATGGCGAAGACAGCCGCCATCGTGGCCGCATGGGCATGGGCCGCGACACCTACCGCCAGGCCGCCTGGGAGACCGATGCCAACTTCCGCCGCTACGGCGTGTTCACCGAGTTGACCCTGGGCGCCGGCACCGACCAGCGCTGGATCAGTGGCCTGCGCATCGACCGTGCCAGCGTCCGCGATGAGCGGCAATCGATCCGCGGCATGATGGGCAACCGGCCCAATCCCAGCGCCGGGCAGACGCGCAAGGAATGGCTCGGCAGCGGTTTCCTGCGTTACGAGCAGGACCTTGCCGATCGCCTGACCTGGTACGCCGGCCTCGGTCACAGTGAGCGCATGCCCGACTACTGGGAGCTGTTCTCGCCCAACCATGGCCCGGCCGGTGCAGTGAACGCGTTCACCGGCGTGCAGCCCGAGCGCACCACCCAGCTCGACGTCGGCCTGCAGTACAAGGGGCCGCGTGTGCAGGCGTGGGTTTCGGCGTACGCCGGGCAGATCCAGGACTACATCCTGTTCACCTACCACGGCAGCGGCATGATGGGCATGAGCCAGGCCCGCAACGTCGATGCGCGCATCGCCGGTGCCGAAGCCGGGCTGGAAGTGAGCCTGGCCGGGCAGTGGAAGCTGGGTGGCACGCTGGCCTATGCCTGGGGTGAGAACCGCGACCAGCAGCGTCCGTTGCCGCAGATGCCACCGCTGGAAGCGCGCCTGAGTGCGAACTGGGAAGGCGAGCGCTGGAGTGCCGGTGCGCTGCTGCGCGCGGTGACCCACCAGCATCGTGTCGCCGATGGCCAGGGCAATGTGGTAGCGCAGGACCTGGGGCCGAGTGCCGGCTTCGCCACCTTCGGGCTCAACGCAGCCTACCGTTTCAGTTCGCAGCTGCAGCTCAGCGCGGGCGTCGACAACCTGTTCGACCGCGCCTACAGCGAGCACCTGAACCTGGCCGGCAGTGCCGACTTCGGCTTCCCGGCCGACCCGGTGCGCATCAACGAGCCCGGGCGCAGCCTGTGGATGAAGGTGAACTACCGGTACTGATCCGCCGGGTGCAAAAAAAACCGGGGCCGGATCCCCGCCAGGATCCGTCCCCGCCCGACGCCCTCTGTCGGGCAGCTTCGACTCTACGATGGCAACGCCCGTGGTGCACGGCTGGATACAACCCGACACACGCCGACACCGCCAAGGGCAGCCTTGCACGGAACGGGTTCAAGGCGCTATCACGGCTTCGGTTCCACGATGGTAAACGCTTGGCACATACCGCTTTTGCGGGGCCTTGCCTACACTCGGCGGCCGTGGATCAATCAGGATCATTCATGTTGGCTCGTATCGCTTCGACCCTGGCCCTTGGCCTCAGCCTGGCCGTGTTGGCCGGGTGCGCAGGCAAACAGGAGGCCGCCGCGCGTCGGCAGGGCGAAGCAGTGCCGGTCACGGCGCAGGTGGTGCAGCCCATGCAGTGGAACGACACGCTGCAGGCGCTGGGCACGGCCAAGGCGCGCGAGTCGATCAGCGTCACCGCCAAGGTCAGCGAAATCGTCGAGAAGGTGCATTTCGAAAGCGGCCAGCACATCGCCGCCGGCGCACCGATCGTGACGCTGCGCGGGCAGGCCCAGGAAGCGGCGCTGGTGCAGGCGCAGGCCACCTTCCACGAGGCCGACCAGTTGTACAAGCGCCAGCGCGAGCTGGCCTCCCAGCGGCTGGTGTCCAGCGCCACGCTGGATACGCAGAAGTCGATCCGTGACGCCGCCGAGGCGCGCGTGATGCAGATGCAGGCCGACATCGGTGATCGCCGTGTACGCGCACCGTTCGCCGGCGTGCTCGGCATCCGCCAGGTCAGCCCCGGCTCGCTGGTGACCCCGACCACGGTCATCGCCACGCTCGACGACATCGAGCACATGCACATCGATTTCCAGGTGCCGGAAGTGGAACTGGCCGCACTGGGCGTCGGTGACAAGGTCAGCGCCACCAGCGTAGCGTGGCCGGGCCGCACCTTCGAGGGCGTGGTCAGTACCATCGACGCACGCATCGACCCGGCGACCCGTGCGGTGACCGTGCGCGGCGATTTCGCCAACAGCGACCACGCGCTGCGCCCGGGCATGCTGCTGGACGTGCGCCTGTTCCGCCCCGAGCGCCCGGCGCTGGTGGTGCCGGAAATCGCCGTGGTGCAGGTGGGCCGCGACACGTTCGTGTACCGCATCAAGAGCGACGACAGCGTTGAGCGCGTGGACGTGGTGACCGGTGCGCGCCGTGCCGGCGTGGTTGAGATCAAGCAGGGCCTGGAAGCCGGCCAGCGCATCGTGGTCGATGGCACCGGCAAGCTGCGCCCGGGCCTGAAGGTCGCGGCCAAGGATGCGGCCCCGGCCAGCGGTGCCAAGCCGGCGGATGCACCGGCGCCGGTCGCGGCCGAGGGCCACGGCGGATGAAGCTGTCCGACATCTCCATCCAGCGGCCGGTGTTCGCCGTGGTGATGAGCCTGTTGCTGCTGGTGCTGGGCGTGATGTCCTTCACCCGCCTGACCCTGCGCGAACTGCCCGCCATCGATCCGCCGATCGTGTCGGTGTCGGTGGACTACACCGGCGCCTCGGCGGCGGTCATCGAAAGCCGCATCACCCAGGTGCTGGAAGATGCGCTGGCCGGCATCGAAGGCATCGATACGATCAATGCGCGCAGCACCAACGGCCGCTCGCAGGTCAGCATCGAGTTCACCTCCAACCGCGATATCGAAGCGGCGGCCAATGACGTGCGCGATGCGGTCAGCCGCGTCGCCGACCGCATGCCCGAAGAAGCGCGTCCGCCGGAAATCGCCAAGGTCGAGAGCGATGCCGACCCGATCATCTGGTTCAACATGGTCTCTTCGACCATGGACACGCTGGAACTGAGCGATTACGCCGACCGCTATGTGGTCGACCGCTTCTCCAGCCTCGACGGCGTGGCCCAGGTCCGCATCGGCGGCCGCCAGCGCTATGCGATGCGCATCTGGCTGGACCGTGACCAGCTGGCCGCACGTGGGCTGACCACCGGCGACGTGGAAACCGCACTGCGCAACGAGAACGTGGAACTGCCGGCCGGCCGCATCGAGTCGACCGACCGTGATTTCACCCTGCGCGTGGAGCGCAACTACATCAAGCCCGAGGATTTCGCGACCATCCCGCTGGGCAAGGGCCGCGACGGCTACGTGGTGCGCATGGGCGACGTGGCGAAGATCGAACTGGCCTCGGCCGAGCGCCGCGCCTACTACCGCAGTAACGGCGAGCCGGGCATCGGCCTGGGTATCGTCAAGACCTCCACCGCCAACTCGCTGGACGTGGCGCGCACCGCGCGCGCTGAAGCCGAGCGGGTAGCACTGACCCTGCCCAAGGGCACGCAGATCTTTGTTGCGTTCGACAACACCACCTTCATCGAAGCCGCCGTTGATCGCGTCTACGCCACGCTGGTGGAGGCGATGATCCTGGTGCTGGCGGTGATCTGGCTGTTCCTCGGCAGCTTCCGTGCCGCACTGATTCCGGCGGTGACCGTGCCGGTCTGCCTGGTGGCCGCGTTCATCGCACTGTACGCGTTCGACTTCTCGATCAACCTGCTGACCCTGTTGGCACTGGTGCTGTGCATCGGCCTGGTGGTGGACGATGCGATCGTGGTGGTGGAAAACGTGCAGCGCCGCATCGACCTGGGCGAGCCCCCACTGGTGGCCTCCAAGCGCGGTACCACGCAGGTTGCCTTCGCGGTGATAGCCACCACCGCCGTGCTGGTGGCGGTGTTCCTGCCGGTCGGCTTCCTGGAAGGCAATACCGGGCGCCTGTTCCGCGAGCTGGCGGTGGCGCTGGCGGCAGCGGTGGCGCTGTCCGCATTCGTAGCGCTGACGCTGACGCCGATGATGGCGTCCAAGCTGCTCAAGCCGCACACCGGGCAGGCACCACGTGGCCTGCATGGCTTCATCAACCGCAATCTGGAGCGCCTGGCCTCGGGCTATGGTCGCGTGCTCGACCACCATGTCGACCGCACCTGGATCTACCTGCTGGTGATGGTGGCCGCACTGGCTGCCAGCTGGGGCCTGCTCAAGCTGCTGCCGTCGGAACTGGCGCCGGCCGAAGACCGCGGTTCGTTCCAGATCATGATCGACGGCCCGGAAGGCGCCGGCTACGACTACACCGTGCAGCAGGTGCAGCAGGTGGAAGCGATGCTGGCACCGCATGTCGGCCCGGACAAGCCGATCGTGCGTGCCAACCCCCGCGTGCCGGGCGGCTGGGGCGCCAGCGAGGAAATGCACACCGGCCGCGTCAGCATCTTCCTGCAGCCGTGGCGCCAGCGCAGCGAGGGGACGCCTGAAGTGGCCGACGCGCTGCAGAAAGAACTGGACACCATCCGCGGCGTGCGCGTGCGCACGCAGGTGGGCGGTGGCCTGGTGCGCAGTGGCGGGCAGCCGTTCCAGATCGTGCTGGGCGGCCCCGAATATGCCGAGATCGCGCAGTGGCGCGACCGCATCCTGCTGCGCATGGCCGACAATCCCGGCCTGGTCGGCCCCGACTCGGACTACAAGGAAACCCGGCCGCAAATGCGGGTGAACATCGACCGCCAGCGCGCGGCCGACCTCGGCGTGCCGGTCACCGCGATCGGATCGGCGCTGGAAACCATGATGGGTTCGCGCCGCGTCACCACCTTCGTCGACAACGGCGAGGAGTACGACGTGCTGGTGCAGGCCGGGCGCGATGGCCGTGCCAGCCCGGCCGACCTGGCCGCGATCCGCGTGCGTGCCACCTCCGGCGAGCTGGTGCCGCTGTCCAACCTGGTCACGCTGAGCGAAGTGGCCGAGGCCGGCACCCTGAACCGCTTCAACCGACTGCGTTCGATCACCATCAGCGCCGGCCTGGCGCCGGGCTATCCGCTGGGTGAGGCCATCGCCTGGGCGCAGCAGGTCACGCGCGAAGAGCTGCCGCAGTACGCGCAGGTGAACTGGAAGGGCGAATCGCGCGAATACCAGAGCGCCGGTGGCGCGGTGCTGCTGACCTTCGCGATGGCCCTGCTGGTGGTCTATCTGGTGCTGGCCGCGCAGTTCGAAAGCTTCATCCACCCGCTCACCATCATGCTGACCGTGCCGCTGGGTGTGCTCGGTGCGCTGGTCGGCCTGTGGGTGAGTGGCGGCACGGTGAACCTGTTCAGCCAGATCGGCATCGTGATGCTGGTTGGCCTGGCCGCGAAGAACGGCATCCTCATCGTCGAATTCGCCAACCAGCTGCGCGATGACGGGCGCACGGTGCGCGAGGCGATCATCGAATCGGCGATGGTGCGCCTGCGCCCGATCCTGATGACCTCGATCGCCACCGTGGTCGGCGCGATCCCGCTGGTGGTCGCCGGTGGCCCCGGCTCGGCCAGCCGTGGCACGATCGGTATCGTGATCATCTTCGGCGTAACTCTTTCGACCTTCCTGTCGCTGTTCGTGGTGCCGGCGTTCTACGCACGGCTGGCCCCGTACACCCGCTCGCCGGAAGCGGTGAAGCGCGAGCTGGAGAAGCAGGAAGCGGAATCGCCGTCGGTGGGTGGCCATGCCTGACCCGACCACCGTGCTGCGAGGTGAAGGCTTCCAATTGCGCCCCTGGCGCCCGGATGATCTGGAATCGCTGCTGCACCACGCCAACGACGCCGAGGTGTCACGCGGTCTGCGCGACCGCTTCCCTTACCCGTACACGCGCGGGGATGGCGAGGCGTTCCTCGCCGGCCGCGTGCTGGCTCCCGGCACCCTGAACCTGGCCATCGAGATCGACGGCCAGGCCTGCGGCAGTATCAGCGCCCAGCAGGGCGTGGCCGAGCGTGGGCATACCGCCGAACTGGGTTACTGGCTGGGCCGGGCCTACTGGGGCCAGGGCCTGATGACCCGGGTGGTCGGTGTGTTTGCGCCTTGGGTGATGGACGAGCTGCGCCTGTTCAGGCTGCAGGCCACGGTGGTCGACTTCAACCTCGGCTCGGCGCGGGTGCTGGAGAAGAACGGCTTCCAGGAAGAGGGCGTGGAGCGCTGCGCGGTCCACAAGCGCGGCGTGCTGCACGACCTGCGCCGCTTCGCCCGGGTACGCACGCAGCTGCCCTGAACGCGCGGGCTGGCCGCTGTAGCGCCGAGCCCATGCTCGGCTGATCCCGGGGCCCAAGCCGGGCATGGGCTCGGCGCTACAAGACAGCGCTACCGCGGCGGCCTTCGATCAGGGAGAATCGACCGGTCCCCTCCAGCCGACGGGACGTCCTTACAACCCGCCGACTGGAGAGAGCGCGCGTGGAAGCAACCGTACACTTCATCAACAGCATCATCTGGAGCAAGGCACTGATCTTCGTGTGCCTGGGCGCCGGCCTGTTCTTCAGCCTGCGCACGCGCTTCATGCAGATCCGTGGCTTCTTCGAAATGTGCCGCCTCACCGTCAGGGGTGAGAAATCCGACGCCGGCGTGTCCTCGTTCCAGGCCCTGGCCATGTCGATGGCCGGCCGCATGGGCATCGGCAACATCGCCGGCGTGGCCACGGCCATCGCCTTCGGCGGCCCCGGTGCGATCTTCTGGATGTGGGTGATGGGCTTCCTCGGCGCGTCCACGTCGTACGTGGAATGCACCCTGGCGCAGATCTACAAGACCAAGGACGCCGAAGGCCGCTACCGCGGTGGCCCGGCGTACTACATCGAAAAGGCCATGGGCCTGAAGTGGTACGCGCTGGCCTTCGCCATCGCCACGATCATCGCCGCAGGTTTCCTGATGCCGGGCGTGCAGGCCAATGCCATCGCCGACAGCATCATCAACGCCTGCCGTGGCACCGCGCTGTGCGGGCCGCTCGACGGCCAGGCCTTCGGCATGGAATCGGTGCAGGCGCTGAAGCTGGGCATCGGCATCGTGGTCGCGCTGCTGCTGGGCGTGGTGATCTTCGGTGGCGTCAAACGCATCGCCAACTTCGCCGAAGTGGTGGTGCCGTTCATGGCTGCCGGTTTCATCCTGATGGCCATCATCATCATGGTCATCAACTACGACCGCGTGCCGGAAATGTTCGGCATCATCTTCCAGAGTGCCTTCGGCACGCATGCCGCATTCGGCGCGATGATGGGCCTGGCGGTGGAGTGGGGCATCAAGCGCGGCATCTACGCCAACGAAGCCGGCCAGGGTTCGGGCCCGCATGCAGCGGCCGCCTCGGAAGTCTCGCACCCGGCCAAGCAGGGCTATGTGCAGGCATTCGCCATCTACTTCGACACCATGATGGTGTGCACCGCCACCGCGTTCCTCATCCTGGCCAGCGGCACCTACAACGTGTACTCGCCGGCAGGTGCCAGCGCACCGCCGATCTTCCAGGGCCTGGCCGGCATTCCGGAAGGCGCGGGCTACGCGCAGGCGGGTGTGGAAGCGGTGCTGCCGGGCTGGGGCTCGGCGTTCGTGTCCATCGCCATCTTCTTCTTCGCCTTCACCACCATCATGGCGTACTACTACATGGCCGAGACCAACCTCAGCTATGTAAACCACAACAGGAAGCGCCCGCTGACGGTGCTGGTGCTGCGCCTGGGCATCATCGGCATGGTGGTGTTCGGCGCGTTCCACAATGCCACCCTGGCCTGGGCGCTGGGCGACATCGGCGTGGGCCTGATGGCCTGGCTGAACATCATTGCCATCCTCATCATCCAGAAGCCGGCGATGCTGGCCCTGCGTGACTACGAACGACAGAAGAAGCTGGGCCTGGATCCGGTGTTCGACCCCGATGCCCTGGGCATCAAGAACGCCGATTTCTGGCGCCAGCGCAAGCAGGAGAGTGTGTAAGTGAACAACCCTTGGAACAACCGCCGCCCGTCCGCCCGTCCGCCGCGCGCAACGCCGTTGCCGCGCCCGGAGGTGCCGGCCACGGGCGGTGGTGGACGCGGTGGCAGCGACGAGCTGCGCCTGTACGGCCTGAATGCCGTGCTGGCCGCGTTCGAAGCGCGGCCACAGGCGCTGCGCAAGCTGTACCTGCTGGAGGCGCGCATTCCGCGCCTGCAGCCGCTGCTGAAGTGGTGCGTGGCCAACCGCGTGGGGTATCGCGTGGTTGAAGACGGCGATCTGAACAAGCTCGCCGGCACCACCCATCACGAAGGCGTGGTGGCCGACATACTGCGCGCACCGGCACTGCCGCTGGCGCAGTGGCTGCAGCAGGTCGGTGACGGCCCGGCGCTGGCGCTGTGGCTTGATGGCGTGGGCAACCCGCACAACCTCGGCGCGATCCTGCGCTCGGCCGCACACTTCGGCGCCAAGGCGCTGCTGCTGCCGGCCGGCAGCACGCTGGCGCTGTCCGGTGCCGCCGCGCGCGTGGCCGAGGGCGGTGCAGAAGCGGTGCCGCTGGTGCAACTGCCGGAGACCGCTCAGGCAATGGCACAACTGCGCGCAGCCGGTTTTGGCCTGGCCGCAACCCTGGTCGAGGGCGGTGATGACGTGTTCCGCGCGTCGTTGCCGGCCCGCCTGGTCTACGTGATGGGCGCGGAAGGTGAAGGCATGGATCGCGGTTTGGCCAGTCAGTGTGACCAGCAGCTGTCGATTCCGGGCAGCGGCGCGGTTGAAAGCCTGAATGTTGCTTCCGCCACGGCCGTGCTGCTGGCGCAGTGGGCGAGCAGCCGCGGCTGAGTGACGCCCGGTGGGTGCGAACCCTGGTTCGCACCGCTCGTGCCGCTGTGCTTGCCGGGCATGGCCCGGCGCTACCGATGCGGGATCTGACTTGGTGGGTGCGAACCTTGGTTCGCACCGCTCTTCCCGCCGCAAACGCCGGGCATGGCCCGGCGCTACCGCATCATTCGTTCGGCGGCGTGGTCGCCTTGGCCTCGCTGCCGAAGCTGCCATCGGCTTCCGCCGCCAGGTAGGCGAACACAGTATATGCGGCCACGTTCTGTGCCAGTGCCTTCGGGTCGATCTTGTCCAGCGTGTCGTCGGCGGTGTGGTGCAGGTGGAAGTAGTCCGAGCCGTCCTGCGCCAGCCACGCCCACGCACCGCCCTTGGCAGCCAGCGGACCGACGTCCGGGCCCGGGCCACCCTTGTCGGCCTGGTATTCGATGCCCAGCGGCTTCATCACTTCGGCAATCTGCCTCGTCGCTTCACGCGAGCCGTCCGGATTCGGCGAACCGGTATTGAAGGCGTAGATGCGGCCTGCGCCGAAGTCGCTCTCGGCGGCCAGCTGGTGCAGGGCTACGTCCTTCGCGTGCGCTTCGGCATAGGCCTTGCCGCCATACAGGCCCTGTTCCTCGTTGGCGAAGGCGATCACGCGGATGGTGCGCTTCGGTGCCTGCTTCAGCTGGCCGATCAGGTGGCCTGCGGCCATGGTGATGCCCACGCCCGCGCCGTCATCCACCGCGCCGGTGCCCAGGTCCCACGAATCCAGATGTCCGCCGATCACCACTACTTCCTTCGGCAGGCTGCGGCCGGTGATCTCGCCGATCACGTTGTACGAGGTCGCCGTACCATCCCAGCCGCAGTCCAGCGCCACCTTCACCGTGGTGCTGCCACGGGCCAGCAGGCGGGCCAGCTGGTCGGCATCGGGCACCGACAGTGCCGCAGACGGCACCGGGGTCAGGCCGTCATCGAAACGGGTGATGCCGGTGTGCGGCACGCGGTGCGAGTCGGTGCCGGCCGAACGCATCAGGAAACCGACCGCGCCCTTGCGGATCGCCTCGGACGGACCCTTGCTGCGGATCGCGCCGCCGCGGCCGTAGTCGCGGCCATCGCGGAACGGCAGCATCTGGTAATCGACGAAGGCGATCTTGCCCTTGAGCGAACCGGCCGGCGCCGCCTGCAGTGCGGCCAGGTCGGCGAAGCGCACCACCTCGGCTTCAACGGTGCCGCCCGGGCTGCCGCCCAGTGCGGTGATCTGCAGCGGCTGCGGATTTTTGCCGGTCACGGCAGCGTGTTCACTGCGGCGCTCCCACTTCGGGAAGGTCACCGGTTCCTTCCACACCTTGTCGAAGCCCAGTGCCTTGAACTTGGCTTCGGCCCAGGCCACGGCGCGGGCGTCAGCCTCGCTGCCGGCGATGCGCGGGCCGATCTCGGTGGTGAGCGATTCGACCACCTTCCAGCCGGTGTCATCGGCCAAGGCCTGGTCGCGCAGCTGTGCGGCGGTGGCCAGCGACGCCGGGGGCAGGGTAGTGGTGTGCGGCGCCGCGAAGGCCGGGGCGGCCAGCAGGGCGAGGGAGGATGCGATGGCAAGAACGCGGCGACGCATGGACAACTCCGGGAAGGGACCTAAGCCTTGGAGCTTAACAGTCGTTCAGCCCGGCGCATGGGCGGGAGGTCATGGCTGGCGCGGATGCTGTTTCCCGCCAGATGCAGCAAAGCGAAAGCCCCGCCGGGGCGGGGCTTTCGCCTGCTTCT
>NZ_JAOBZT010000099.1:0-12306 GCF_029839005.1 Stenotrophomonas sp. GD03958
GCGGGGCATGTGACGGACTCCGGGACCGGGCTGAGTTACATGCAGCAGCGGTACTATGACTTCCAAACTGTCGCATTTCTGGGGGCTGATCCAGTTGCAGCTAGTTCGGAAGGGGCTTCATTCAATCGCTATCGCTACGCTTCTGCCAATCCGTATAAGTTCAAGGATCCGGACGGCAGGGCAGACATGAACGTGTTCAGTGAAGCTGATCCGAACGGGCTGAGAGCGGCAGGAGATGCGCTCAACATTCCGGGCAAGTTCACGGTCGCAGGGCACGCCAATAACATGGTCATTCAGGACCAGCGAGGGGGGCGCATGGAAAACTACTCCACAGTCAGCTCATGGGATATGGCTCGGACCCAGTTTGGGCTAAAACAGGGCCAGGAAATATTCATGGCAGGTTGCCACCTTGGGGCGGAAATCGGTCAGGCAAAGGCTTTTGCTCAGGGATGGGCGAACCTGAATAAGTCGTCCGTCTATGCTCCCAACGGATTCGTTCGCTATCCAAAAAACTACAAGCCTGGAGATGATATGACGCTCCGTGTCAGTATGGGTGAGAACGGAACCGGAGGTGCAGGTGTATGGCAAAGGTTCTCGCCTGGAGGGACGGGGCCGACGGGTCCCGCCATTCGTTCGATTACGATCAAAGCTGATGGTTCAATATCCTATCAGTTTGCTGAGCCTGAATTGGGGTCCAGAATTCGTAGAATAGAAACGGTGAAGGTGAAGCAATGAAAATTCTTTCGAATTCCGTTGTTTTGTCTTTGCTGCTTGTTGGCTGCGGTAACGGGGAGCCCCAGGAAGAGCGGCTTTCCCGAAATGAGAAACATGATGAAGCGCCAAGTTTGGCCCTTTCCGAGGAAGAATTGGAACGTCAGATTTCGATGGCTGAAAACGGGAATGCAGAGGCCCGTCTAAAGCTCGAATGGCACTACTCGACGCGTGGCGACATGGAGCGGTATCGCTACTGGCTTGAGGAGGGGGTCGCACGAATGGACGTTAGTTCAATGCAGCGATTGGCACTGTTCCTCTCCCTTGAGCAAGGCGGGGGGGACTGTAAGCGCGCAATGCAAATCCTCGAGGAAGGCTTGCGTCTTGATCCGCCGGAGACTACGCGCGAACTGATGGAGATGGATCTTCAGAGATTGCGGCATGAACGGGTCGGGGTTCCACCTTGCGGGGTGGGGCTCTCCAATTAGAGGCAGCAGTTGCGCGAATGCCGATAATAATTCGTTCGGATTCGATGATAGGAACGGGTGGTGCGGAGCGCATTCTGGTTTGAACACGAGGTTATTGGTTGGGCAGGTCTCGATGAAGATCATAATTTCTCTATCTGCTGCCTTACCGATGCTGCTTCTTGCCTCCTGTGTGCAGGACCGCGGTTGTCTTCTTCGGGTGGCCAACCAGGACCACGACAGCTCCTCATCTCAGAAGATCCATGCTGATAGGATGAACTCATACATTCGCGCCCCGTGGATGGGGAGCGGGAAGTGAATGCAGAGTTAGTGGTATCGCAGCTCGAACTCTCTCGGGAGGGGCGGAGAAATAGAAGGATTTTCTATGTATTGACTGATGGTAGCGGGAAACTCTTGACTGCGGGGACTTGTGGTATTGACGAACGCCAGTGTGCCTCGATCATTGTGAAGCGAATGCTCGGGTTCTGTGAAAGGATGTAGATTGCGGGTGCGCCAAGTTTTGGGAGGTATTTCATTGAGAAATTCCCAAGTGCTTGATCGCTTTGGGTGGCTTGCCGGTATTATTGTGGCGGCGCTTTGTTTTTTAGGAATTGCCGCCTGTGGCGGAAGAGATGAACGTTTGGATGTGGTCATGAATCATGATCCGGGAAACGCAGCGGCTAATCAATACGAACTGGCGCTCGAGTCAGTTTTCAATTCTTTCGAAAATGTGCCAGAAGCACAATATGCAGGGTGCATTTAATTGATGTCAGGAGATCATTTGATCAGGCTGGAAGCGAAAGATTGAGGGTATATTTCCTCTTAGCCGATCATCAAGGTGTCGTCAGGTCGGCGGACACCTGTGGGCTTCCTGTGAATGAGTGCGTGACGATTGTTGCCGAGAGGTCGAGGGCGGGCTGTCGGCTGGAAAAAGGGCTGGCTCTCCATTGATTCGGGCGGTACTCGCGGTGTTGGTGCGTGTGGCCTGAATATAGTGCTGGCCGCTGCCTAGGAAGTGGTCGAGTACAGTTACACCGATGCGTTGGTTTCAACGGTGGCGATCACCGCTGTCAATGGAAATGTCATCGAGCGTACGGTGTATGAGCCTTCTGGTGAGCTGGTTCAGATGGCCATGGCTGAAGGGGCGAGGGGCGAAAGGCTATCCCAAGTAGAATGGGAGCACGTTGTCGTCAAACAGTCGCTGACGCGCTATTGATAGAATCATTACTGCAAACGCGGGGGGGGGGGGCAGGCGGCCCACGGTGTTCCTTCCTGGGTTTCTAGACAAGTGGCGGGAGTGCTGTGAAATCCACAAGTTCATCTCGATGCCGACGACGAGCGATGGTTCTTCAAGGGCTTGCGCTAACTTCAGCGCTATGTCTCGTATCTGTCGCTGGTTGTTCGCTACATGAAATAGGAAGCGGTCGACTGGATGACGACTGTCTTTTGGTGGTGGCTGACTATGTAAAGTCGTCGCGGGGGTGGGGTGGGGATATCTACAACATTGCTCCTGAGGGGACGGTGGCAGGGTTGCGCGGATATGCAGTAATGCATCGCTCGGACGACGGGAAACTACCGTCCGAGGAGTTGAAATCATTTCATGTCGATTTGGATTCCAAGTGCAAGGCTGTTGTTGATGAACTTGGCTATCAATGATTCTGCGAATTCTTCGGCTGGCAGAGGAGGGGCGGTTTGCGGGAGTGCAGCGAAAGTGAGCGGTATCCCATGGCGCTGGATGGCGACGCGGGGGTGTGGGCGTGAATGTTGATTTCCGGTTTTTCGTGGTTATTGTTTTTATTTTTTATGGGGCTGGTTGCAGGTATCAAGAAGGTGTGGGCGTACCGTTTGGAACGACCTGTGGCGTTGAGGGCAGCTCCGCCTGCCGGGTCAGCTTCCGGGAAATGGCTGCTACGCCCCGGCTATTCGATGGAAAGTTGGTGCGGATGGAGGGCTATCTCGGGGTGAGCCGGGAGCTCTTTGTACTGAATTCAAGCAAAGAGTTGTTTGAGGCCGGAGTGACTGAGGAGACCCAAGTTCGAATTAGAGGGCCAATAGATCTGCAGCAAAGCGTATTTGATGAATACGCGTATTCATGGGTCTCGATAATCGGGGTGTTCAGGACAAGGGAGAGTGACAATTAGACAGGTGATCTGCTGCTTGGCGAAATTCACGCCCCCCTTGAAGTTCGCTCCCTACGAATCCCTGGTCCCGTTCCACGTGCGGAATTTGGAGATGTGCTCGTCAATCTTGAAGATCTGAAGTGAGTGATAGGTTGTGGAAATGGCGTTATGTGCTTTCATTTCTGCCTTCTGTGGCAGGAAAGCGGGATGATCCACAGGCGCGCCTAACATGTGATCGCATGGTCTCCATGTTAGGATTGACACTTGCCAGACAGAGACTTCGGAACATTCTCGATGGCTGGCAGAGTCACAGATATCACAGTACGCCATTTCACTCCTGGGCTGTTCAATTCTACACGTCGCGCGATTGCGTCTGTGTCATTGCGAGCTGATCGATCACGTCGATAGGCTTTGGGGCAATTTCCGCTTGGTTGAAGAATACGAGGTTTCGCATTGAGCGCTATCGATGTAAAGAATCTCGTTCTAGCCTGTCTGCGGAGGCTTTTGGAATCCGAGCCTGCTTCCGTGGAGCAGGTGTCTAGCTGGTACCAGAGGGCGGAATTTATCAAGAACGTGCTTCGGTCAAGTTCGTATGAAATCGGTGTTCCTCACGTGATATGGCACTATCTTGATGATGCCGATATCCGTATTCGCGATCCCCGCTATGCCGAAGCACAGGTGTTGGCCGTTAGGCGGAGTATTGATGAGTGGGCTTGAGTGCATTCAGAGAAGCTATGAAAAATACATGTTGCTGGCCAGATTTCATTGCGGCATCTCTCTCAAACTCTAACCCTCCGGATCTCCCTCTCCTCCGGGAAGACTGGGCTGGGATGGCGTTTGATCGCAACCTGTATGAGGATTTTGCTCCGAATGATGTTTGGGTGGCGTGGCTGAGCGCACTTTCGGAGCACTTTGCAGATATCGCGATGTGCGCGGTTCGATGTTCAGAGAGCTCCGACGGCGGAAACCCCGTGGAAATTGAGCGAGGTCTGGATGGCCTGCGCTCCTACTGGTTGGAAGATGGGAACTTCATGCGTGATCATTTCTTGTTTTCGCGTGATGGTCGCTGGGTTGTAAAGCTGGATCAGGACGTGACGTTATTTGCGGGAGATGTCACTTTCCTTGCGGATGTTGTCGCGCGACTTGGTGGTGTAGAGCATGTCGAGAAGATGATGCGACGGGACCTGATTGGTACAGCTGAGGACGTAGTTGGTCTCGGTGGGTACGTCAAGGGGCTTCTTGCGCCATTGAACGCATCGAATCCATAGCTGATTGCTACGTAGAAGATTGGGTGTGCGGGCGCTATGTGATGGAGTAGCTTCAAAGGGCCTGCAACGCCGGTGATTGTTCGGCATGCTCCGCAGGCTTTTCCGTCACCCGCGGCGTATTGAATTGGGACTAAGCCATGAATGGCTCTGTTTGCTGTTGATTCGGGTGGTACTCGCGGTGGGGCCGTGGCTTGTGTGGCTCCGGCAGTCGCACAGGAAGTCGTTTCAATGTTCGGAGGCTGCAAGAAATGGCGAACTGCAAGTTGGATGCTGAGCACTCAACCGCGTGGAGTGGTCGAATCCAATCATGCCTGGCTGCTGTGGTTCTTTCGCTGGGGTTGCAGGGTTGTGATTGGTTGTCGGATCCGGTGATTGTTGTAAAGAATGTTGGAAGGGGCGTGATTTATGGCGTCAGCTTGGAGGTTGGCGGTGGTGTGGTAGGCGTAGGATCAATTCCTGTCGGTGAAAGCAGGGTTGTGAAGCCTGAGGTCGCTACTGATTCCTCACTTCTTGTAACTTACTACGAGAGCAGTGTCCGCGTGGTTTGCCATGGGGATGTGTATTTTACGAATAATCTGTACGTCAGAGTTGAGGCGGATGTGGGTGGAGGGGTTTGCCGTATTGCAGAAATTGCGGATTGATTTGATCTTCGGCGCCTGTTTGACGAGTTTTTATAGCGCGTAGCCAGGGTGAAGAACGATGAAAAGCCTTGTTGAGAGCTTCCCCATTTGGGCTTCCATCATTCTAGGTGCCATGTGGGTAAACGCATTTGCGGCTCACAGAATGTTGCTGAAAATCGAGCGTGAACGGCCGGAAGTACTCGCTGCAGTCGGAATCATCAAGGTTGATTGGTGGCTTAGGTGCTTGCGCGGTATTGCAGTGCTTGCCCTTACTTCCAAAGGGCAGACGCTCCATCAGGGGGAACGGTGGGTGTTGAGGGGCGTCGTGATGATGTACGTTTTCTTGATTGCCTCCGGGGTGTCCATGCTTGTTGGCATGTAGAAGACGGTGTCACAAGGCCGTTGATGATGGATGGATCGGCATTAGGGTGAGATTGCCCGTTCCTGGCATCACTCAGCATTTCCCCGTTACGCCTCTGCTTGCTTGCGTCCAGCGCGCAATAAAAAACGCCGCAGTTCCCTGCGGCGTTCTCGTACTTCCCTGATTCTGGCGAATCCTCAGCCCAGCAGCTTCCGCACCTTGGTCAGTGCGGTCATGAACCGCTCGATCTCGGCATGCGTGTTATAGAAGGCCAGCGAGGCGCGGCAGGTAGCCGCGACGCCGAAGTACTGCAGCAGCGGGTGTGCGCAGTGCTGGCCCGAGCGCACGGCCACGCCTTCCAGATCCAGAAGGGTGGCCAGATCGTGCGCATGCGCGCCATCGATCAGGAACGAGACCACCGCAGCCTTCTCCGGCGCTTCGCCGATGATGCGCAGGCCGTCGACGCGGCGCAGCTCTTCGGTGAAGTGCGCCAGCAGTTCGGCTTCGCGGGCTTCCACGTTCTCCTGCCCAAGCTGCTGCAGGTAGTCGGCAGCCACACCCAGGCCGATGAAACCGGCGATGTTCGGGGTGCCGGCTTCGAACTTGTGCGGGGCATCGTTGAACACGGTGCCGTCGAAGCTGACTTCCTTGATCATCTCGCCGCCACCGAGGAACGGCGGCATCGCGTCCAGGTGCTCGCGGCGCGCCCACAGTGCGCCGGTACCGGTCGGGCCGCACATCTTGTGGCCGGTGATGGCGTAGAAGTCGCAGCCGATCGCGGCGACATCGACCTTGCGGTGCGGCACGGCCTGCGAGCCATCGACCACGGTGATGATGCCGCGCTTGCGCGCTTCGCGGCAGATCTCGCGCACCGGGTTGACCGTGCCCAGCACGTTGGAGACGTGGGTGACGGCCAGCAGCTTGACCTCCGGGGTCATCGCCGCGCGCAGCGCATCCAGATCGAGTGCGCCGTCAGGCGTGATCTCGGCCACGCGGATGGTGGCGCCGGTACGCTGCGCGACCAGCTGCCACGGCACGATGTTGGCGTGGTGCTCCATGCGCGTGATCAGGATCACGTCGCCGGCCTTCAGCCGCGGCAGCGCCCACGAATAGGCCACCAGGTTGATGGCGAAGGTGGTGCCGCTGCACAGCACCAGGTCGCTGGGCCGCACGTTGAGGAAGCGCGCCAGCGTGTTGCGTGCGCCTTCGTAAGCGTCGGTGGCTTCGCTGCCCAGTGCATGCACCGCGCGGCTGACGTTGGCGTTGTAGCGGCGGTAGAACTCGTCCACCGCGCCGATCACCTGCACCGGCTTCTGGCCGGTGTTGGCATTGTCGAAATAGACCAGCGGCTTGCCATGCACTTCACGCATCAGCAGCGGGAAGTCGAGGCGGACGCGGTCCCAGTCGGGGGCGCCGGTGCGTTCTTCGATCGGGCGCGGCGTGGACAGGTTCATGCCACACCTGCCTCGGCCAGCGCATTGTCCAGACGGTGTGCCAGCTGCGCACGCAGTGCGTCCGGCAGGATCTTCAACGGCTCGTGGCAGAACGCGGCGCTCAGCAGTGCCTGCGCCTGTGCCTGCGGCAGGCCGCGCGAGCGCAGGTAGAACAGCGCGTTGGCATCGAGCTGGCCAACGGTCGCGCCATGCGCGGCCTTCACTTCGTCGGCGTCGATCACCAGCGTCGGCTGGGTGTCGATCTCGGCGTCGGCCGACAGCAGCAGGTTCTTGTTGGACAGGTTCGCGTCGGTGCCATCGGCGCCTTCGCGGATCTGGATGCCACCATGGAACACCACGCGGCTGCGGTTGGCGGCGACGCCGCGCCACAGCAGTTCGCAGGCGGTATCGCGTGCGATGTGGTCGATACCCAGGCGGGTTTCGACGTGGCGGCGGCCATTGCCAAGCAGCACGCCGTTGGCGGTCAGCTGGGCATTGTCGCCTTCCAGGCGCACGTTCAGTTCATGGCGGCTGAGCGCGGCGCCCAGTTCCAGGTCCACGCGGTGGTACTGCGCGTCGCGGGCCAGCACCGCGTCGGTGCGCAGGAAGCTGGTCTGGCGCGCGCTGCCGGCCTGCACGCGGGCGTGCTTGAGCACGGCATCGCGAGCGACGTGGGCATGCAGCACGGTGTTGTCCAGGTGGGCGGAGTCGCCCACGCTGAAGCGGTGCTCGACCACGCCCAGGCTGGCGCCGGCACGCAGTTCGATCAGGTGGCGGTGATGCCAGGCCAGGTCGGTGTCGCCGGCGACGCTGGCGAACACCAGCTGCAGCGGCACGTCGACCTGCACGCCTTCATCCACGCGCAGCACCACGCCTTCATCGGCCAGCGCGGCATTCAGACGGGCGAAGATCTCCTCGCTGCGCTCGTAGCGGCGGCCAAGGAAACGCACGGCGTCTTCGCCAGCGGCCAGTGCGGCCGACAGCGGCTGCAGCTGCACGCCGGCCGGGAGGGCCTGCACGTCGCTCAGCGCGGCATCGAGGCGGCCGTTGACGAACACCAAGCGCGGCGCCGGGATGTCGTCCAGCAGGGCGGCGTCCAGCGCCGGGCCCTGCAGCGGTGCCGCAGCGAACGCACGGCGTTCCAGCTGCCGCAGCGAGGTGTACTTCCAAGCCTCGTTGCGGGCGGCCGGCAGGCCGTCACGCAGGGCCGCATCCAGCACTTCGCGGCGCGCATCGCTGCCGCAGAAGGCCTGGGCCATCGAATCAAGCAAGGCGCTCATCAGACCGCCGCCTCGGGCACGACCCGGTCCTTCAGGAAATCATAGCCGTGCGCTTCCAGTTCCAGGGCCAGTTCCGGGCCACCGGTCTTGACGATGCGGCCATCGGCCAGCACGTGCACCACGTCCGGCTTGATGTAGTCCAGCAGGCGCTGGTAGTGGGTGATGACCAGGAACGAGCGATCAGCAGCGCGCAGTGCGTTGACACCATCGGCCACGCTCTTCAGTGCATCGATGTCCAGGCCCGAGTCGGTTTCGTCCAGGATCGCCAGCTTCGGTTCCAGCACGGCCAGCTGGAAGATCTCGTTGCGCTTCTTCTCGCCACCGGAGAAGCCTTCGTTGACGCCACGGTGCAGCAGTTCGTCCTTCAGGTGCAGCACGGCCAGCTTCTGGCGCACCAGCTTGAGGAACTGCATGGAATCGAGTTCCTCCTCACCGCGTGCCTTGCGCTGGGCGTTCAGTGCCGCGCGCAGGAAGTAGGTGTTGTTCACGCCCGGGATCTCCACCGGGTACTGGAACGCCAGGAACAGGCCGGCAGCGGCGCGCGCTTCCGGGTCCTGCTCCAGCAGGTCGACGCCGTCGAACTGCACGCTGCCTTCGGTCACTTCGTAGCCTTCGCGGCCGGCCAGGACATTGCCCAGGGTGGACTTGCCGGCGCCGTTCGGGCCCATGATGGCGTGCACCTGGCCCGGCTGGACGTCCAGCGACAGGCCCTTGAGGATTTCCTTGTCGCCGATGCGGGCGTGGAGGTTTTCGATCTTCAGCATGGTGGGGATTTCCGTGGGGCGGGCCGCGGCCCGCCGGTAAAGAGAATGCGTTTGCGAGGGGCAGGGGCGGGCGGTCAGCCCACCGAACCTTCCAGCGAGACTTCCAGCAGCTTCTTGGCTTCCACCGCGAACTCCATCGGCAGTTCGCGGAACACCTGCTTGCAGAAGCCGTCGACGATCATCGACACCGCGTCTTCCTGGCTGATGCCACGGGCGCGGCAGTAGAACAGCTGGTCGTCGGAGATCTTGGAGGTGGTGGCCTCGTGCTCGACGGTGGCGCCCGGGTTCTTCACCTCGATGTAGGGGAAGGTGTGCGCGCCGCACTGCTTGCCGATCAGCAGCGAATCGCACTGGGTGTAGTTGCGCGCGCCATCGGCGTTGCGGTCCACCCGCACCAGGCCGCGGTAGGTGTTCTGGCCGCGGCCGGCGCTGATGCCCTTGCTGACGATCTTGCTCTTGGTGCGCTTGCCGACGTGGATCATCTTGGTGCCGGTGTCGGCCTGCTGGCGGTGATGGGTCAGCGCCACGGAGTGGAACTCACCCACCGAGTCGTCGCCCAGCAGCACGCAGGACGGGTACTTCCAGGTGATCGCCGAGCCGGTCTCGACCTGGGTCCAGGTGACCTTGCTGCGCGCGCCACGGCATTCGGCACGCTTGGTGACGAAGTTGTAGATGCCGCCGACGCCGTTCTCGTCGCCCGGGTACCAGTTCTGCACGGTGGAGTACTTGATCTCCGCGTCTTCCAGCGCGACCAGCTCGACCACGGCGGCGTGCAGCTGGTTCTCGTCGCGCATCGGCGCGGTGCAGCCTTCCAGGTAGGACACGTAGGCCTTGTCCTCACACACGATCAGGGTGCGCTCGAACTGGCCGGTGTGGCCGGCGTTGATGCGGAAGTAGGTGCTCAGCTCCATCGGGCAGCGCACGCCCTTGGGGATGAACACGAAGCTGCCATCGGAGAACACCGCCGAGTTGAGCGCGGCGAAGTAGTTGTCGCCGACCGGCACCACGGTGCCCAGGTACTGGCGGACCAGCTCCGGGTGCTCCTTGATGGCCTCGGACATTGAGCAGAAGATGATGCCCTTCTCGGCCAGTTCCTTGCGGAAGGTGGTACCGACCGACACCGAGTCGAACACCGCGTCCACCGCCACGCCTGCCAGCTTGGCACGCTCGTGCAGCGGCACGCCCAGCTTGTCGTAGGTGTCCAGAAGCTCCTTAGGCACGTCATCCAGCGAGGCGTACTTCGGGCCCTTCGGCGCGGAGTAGTAGCTGAGCGCCTGCAGGTCGATCGGGGCGATCTCCAGCTTGGCCCAGTCCGGCATCGGCATGGTCAGGAAGTGGCGGTAGGCGTCCAGGCGCCACTGCGTCATCCACTCCGGCTCGTCCTTCTTGGCCGACAGGGCACGGATGGTGTCCTCGTCCAGGCCCGGCGTCAGGGAGTCCGACTCGATCTCGGTGATGAAGCCGGCCGAATACTTGCGGCCGAGCTGCTCGTGGATCTCGCGGTTGGGGGTGTCGTCGTGGGCGACGTTTTCGATGGTTTCGGTGGCCATGGGGGGGGCTGCCTGTGGATCAGGAGACGACGTCGACAGCGATGGTGCGGCGCTGTTCGTCATCGGCAAGGGGGAGAGGGGGCAGGATCTGGGCGAGGGTGACATCGCGCAGGGCCTCGGAGACCACGTCGTTGATCAGCCGCCAGCTGCTGCGCGCGCCGCACTTGGGCGCCATGCCGCACTGGTGGTGGTCGTGGCTGCATTCGGTCAGGGCCAGCGGCCCTTCCATCGCTTCGACCACTTCGAACAGCGAGATCTCGATGGCCGGGCGGGTCAGGCGGTAGCCGCCACGGACACCGCGCAGGCCTTCGACCAGGCCGGCCTGGGCCAGTGGCTTGAGCACCTTGCTGACGGTGGGCGGCTCCAGGCCGGTGAATTCGGCCAGCTCGGTGGCACTGAGCACCTCGCCCGGACGGGCGGCAAGCACGGTCAGTACGACGGTGGCGTAATCGGTGAGCTTGGTGACACGCAACATGGGGATGCGAGTGGTTCTTAAAGCGGACTGAAATTGTACGCTTTTATTCGCCGCCATCCAACCCGGGCATTCAGCCGGCGCTGGGCCGGGCGGGAGGACGCGCCGGGCCGTTGCCGGGGCGCCATGCTGCGCTACCGGGGTGATTTTCGCAATCACCCGGAATGGGCGAGAATCCAGGTTCCATCCGCTGCAAACAGCCCGTGCCGATGCCGAAGAAGATCCAAGCCCGCAAGTCCGCCATCCATGGCAACGGCGTGTTCGCCGTGGCCCCGATCAAGCAGGGCGAGCGCGTGATCCAGTACAAGGGCCTGCTGCGCAGCCACGGCGATGTTGATGCCGATGACAGCGGCGACGTCGAAAGCGGCCACACCTTCCTGTTCACCCTCAACGACGACTGGGTGATCGATGCCAACTACAAAGGCAATGACGCGCGCTGGATCAACCACAGCTGCGAGCCGAACTGCGAGGCCGTGATCGAGGAAGACGAGGACGGCGACAGCCGCGGTGACAAGGTGTTCATCGAGGCGCTGCGTGACATCACGCCCGGCGAGGAACTGACCTACAACTACGGCATCACTCTGGCCGAGCGTCACACTGCCAAGCTGAAGAAGATCTGGGAGTGCCGCTGCGGCTCGCCCAAGTGCACCGGCACCACCTGGAGCTCTCCACCTGCCGTGCACGGCAGGGTCACTGCCCTGCAAGGGCCGTTCTTCCATTCTGTCGGCACCCCCAACCGGAGTGCACCCATGGCAGAACGATTGAAGGGCAAGCAGATTGCCATCCTTGCCACCCACGGCTTTGAACAGTCCGAACTGACCGAACCCAAGCGGCTGCTGGAAGCCGAAGGCGCGCGCGTCAGCGTCGTGTCGCCTGCAAAGGAGGCGACGATCAAGGGCTGGAAAGAGAAGAACTGGGGCGACGCCGTTGCAGTGGATATTCCGCTGGATGAGGCCGATCCGGCCAGCTTCGATGCCCTGGTGCTGCCGGGAGGGGTCATCAATCCGGACACGCTGCGTACCGACGAGGCTGTACTCGGCTTTGTCCGCGCAGTAGACGAAGCAGGCAAGCCTGTGGCGGCGATCTGCCATGGCCCGTGGCTGCTGATCAACAGTGGCCTCGCCGATGGCCGCGCGCTGACGTCCTGGCCGTCCCTGCAGCAGGATCTGACCAATGCGGGGGCGAACTGGCGCGATGCCGAGGTGGTGGTCGACGGTAACGTGATCACCAGCCGCAAGCCGGATGACATTCCGGCCTTCAGCG